>CAYRHV010000011.1:0-25565 GCA_964424045.1 uncultured Ottowia sp.
TCTGGATCATCACCGAATGGGATCGCAGCGTCACCACGCTGCTGCTGCCCAGCGAATACTGATCCGCATCCAGCGGTCTCGCGCCGCTTCTTTCTTCCCACCCAGGGGCATGTCACCGCCCCGTGGGGGAGGTGCATGCCCCATTGCCTTGGAGCATCACCATGTCCCTCGATCTTGAAACCGTTCCCGAAACCGCTGTGCAGGGCGACCTGCTCGAAGCGGCCGCTTCACCCCTCACGCTCAGCCTGCAGGACTTCGTGTCCGAGTTCGGCGACGAGCTGCTCGATTCGCTCAACCGCGCCAATCCTCCGGTCTACACCGGCCAGGTGCGGGTGCATCGGCAACTGATCCTCGCCGCGCTCAAGCGCAAGCTGTTCCCGGCGCAAGCCGATGTGGTCCACGCCGTCACCGAGCTGTTGGTCGACCGCGGCGAACGCGCCGCGATCGTCAATGGCGAGATGGGCTGCGGCAAGACGACGGTGGGTATTGCCACCGCCGCCGTGCTCAACGCCGAAGGCTACCGCCGCACCCTGGTGCTCTCGCCACCCCACCTGGTCTACAAGTGGCGGCGCGAAATCCAGGAGACGGTGGCCGGTGCCAAGGTCTGGGTGCTCAATGGCCCGGACACGCTGGTCAAGCTGCTGAAACTGCGCGAGCAGTTGGGCGTGCCGGCCCAGGGCCAGGAGTTCTTCGTCCTGGGCCGCGTGCGGATGCGGATGGGCTTCCACTGGAAACCTGTCTTCGTTCGGCGGCGCACGCCTCACGGCGACGTGGGGGCCTGCCCGGATTGCGGGCATGTCATCACCGACCTCGACGGCGAGCCGATCAACCCGGTCGCGCTCGAAGCCGAGGAGTCCCGCCGCAAGTGCAGCCACTGCCGTGCACTGCTGTGGTCGTTGATCCGTCCCAGAGGCCTGTCCGCCAGCGACCAGTCCTCGACCGTGCTCAAGGCCCTGAAGCGCATCCCGACCATCGGGGAAGTCACCGCGCAGAAGCTGATGCAGAAGTTCGGTGACGCCTTCCTCGCGTCGATGCTCGGGGACAACATCCACGAGTTCATCAACCTGATGGATGGCAACGGCGAGCTGGTCTTCTCGGACCGGCAAGCCCACCGGATGGAACGTGCGATGGCCAACATGGAGTTCGGCTTCGGCGAGGGCGGCTACCAGCCGTCCGAGTTCATCAAGAGGCAGCTTCCCCAAGGCACGTTCGACCTGCTCATCGCCGACGAGGCGCACGAGTACAAGAACGGCGGCTCCGCACAGGGCCAGGCCATGGGGGTGTTGGCGGCCAAGGCGCGCAAGACGCTGCTGCTCACCGGCACACTGATGGGCGGCTACGGCGACGACCTGTTCCACCTGCTGTTCCGAGCCCTGCCGGGGCGGATGATCGAAGACGGCTACCGGCCGACGAAGAGCGGCAGCATGACCTCGGCCGCGATGGCGTTCATGCGCGATCACGGCGTGCTCAAGGACATCTATTCCGAGAGCACCGGCACGGCGCACAAGACGGCCAAGGGCACCAAGGTATCGGTGCGCACGGTCAAGGCGCCGGGCTTCGGTCCCAAGGGCGTGCTGCGTTGCGTCCTGCCGTTCACGGTCTTCCTCAAGTTGAAGGACATCGGTGGCAACGTGCTGCCGCCCTACGACGAGGAGTTCCGCGAAGTCGCGATGGACACGGCGCAGGCCGCGGCCTACCGCGATCTGGCGGGTCGGCTGACCCAGGAGCTGAAGCAGGCCCTGGCGAAGCGCGACACGACGCTGCTCGGTGTAGTCCTCAATGTGCTGCTGGCCTGGCCGGACTGCTGCTTCCGGTCGGAAACGGTGGTGCATCCGCGCACGCGCAACACCTTGGCGTTCGTGCCGGCTCAGTTCAACGAGCTGGAGGTGATGCCCAAGGAACGCGAGCTGATCGAGATCTGCAAGCAAGAGAAGGCAGAAGGTCGCAAGACCCTGGTCTATTCGGTCTACACTGGCACGCGCGACACCACGTCGCGTTTGAAGGTGCTGCTTGAGCAGGAAGGCTTCAAGGTGGCGGTACTGCGCGCGAGCGTGGATGCCTCCCGCCGTGAGGACTGGATCGCCGAGCAGTTGGACCGTGGCATCGACGTGCTCATCACCAATCCCGAGCTGGTGAAAACCGGCCTGGACCTGCTGGAGTTCCCGACCATCGTGTTCCTCCAGTCCGGCTACAACGTGTATTCGTTGCAGCAGGCCGCCCGGCGCTCATGGCGCATCGGCCAGAAGCAGCCGGTGCGCGTGATCTACCTCGGCTACGCCAACTCCTCGCAGATGACCTGCCTGGGGTTGATGGCCCGGAAGATCATGGTGTCGCAGAGCACGTCGGGAGACGTACCCGAGTCGGGCCTGGATGTTCTGAACCAGGATGGTGATTCCGTCGAGGTCGCCCTGGCCCGACAGCTTGTCACGGTCTGATCCATGTGCCCATGCCGGTGGCCCCTCGGGGTCGCCGGCTTCTTTCTACGGCCCTTCGGGGCCGTTTTTCTTGGGCGTATGACAGTCCATGGCGCCGCCCGCCATGTATTCGGGCGGGCGTCAGTGCGTTTTGTTTGCTGCCCGCAGGCCAAGCCGCGGCGATGGTGAGCGCTCCGTGTTCCAGGGAAGCGCCCTCCATGCAACCATCCATCCGCGCTGTTCACCGCCTGGCCCTCGCCGCTGGCTTGCTGGCCGGCAGCCTGTTGGCCGCCGGCTGCGCCACGACCGCCGCGCCGTCTGTGCCAGCGGTGCCGGCCGCATCGCCAACCGCCGTCGCGCCGGAGCCGGGTTTCGTTCCGGTGGCCCGCTACGGTCGCTACACCCTGGTCGAGCTGGTGCCGGAACCTGCGCAGCGTGATCTCTTGCAGCAGGCGGTGGAGGTCTCGATTCCGCCCATGCTCGATGCCAGCGTGGGCGATGCCATGCGCCACGTGTTGCTGCGCTCCGGCTACCGGCTCTGCGATGCGGCCGAAGCCGCCACGCTCTACGCGCTGCCGCTGCCCGCCGCACACCTGCGCCTGGGCCCGCTGATGCTGCGCGATGCCTTGCTGACCCTTGCCGGCCCCGCCTGGGAGCTGTCGGTCGATGACTTGACCCGCCAAGTCTGCTTCAGCCGGCACGGTGCTCCCACCTTCCTTTCCGCCAACCCGCCCGGCACCACCACGCCCGTTCCGGACGCCGACCGGCCCGAGGAGATGCAGCCATGACCTTTCCCCAAGCGCCATCCGAGCGCAATTCCCGCACGCGCTGGCTCAAGATCGCCTCGGCCTTCTGGCTGCTGCTCATCAGTGCCGTGGCACTCATCAACAGCGTCGGCCTGTCGCGGCTCGCCGAACAGACCCAGAGCAGCGCACAGGATGCGCAGGTCAAGGCGCTGGGCCTGCGCGTGGCCGATCTCGAACAACATGCCGATGCGGACAAGCGCCGGCCGGCGCCGATCAGCCAGGCCGAATTCGCCACCGCGCGGCAGGCGCTGGACGAGCGGATGACGCGCCTCGAAGAGGCCGACGAGGCGAGGGCCTTGGCCATCTACCTGCAGACGCTGCAGGCGCGCGTGAACGGAATCGAAACCCGCCTGGAGAAGGCCCGGCAGGTGGCATCCACCGCTCGCCCGCGCGCTCCGGTTGCGACGAAGCCCGAGATGCCGGAGCCGCCGTTCCGGGTGCTCGGCGTGGAGCGGCGGGGAGGCGAGCGCTTTCTGTCGATCACCTCCACCGCCGCGGCCTCGCTCGCGGGCACCCGGCTGCTGCGCGAGGGCGATGCCGAGGGCGGCTGGCAACTGCAGTCCATCGAGGCGCAGGCGGGCGTGTTCCGGGTGAACGGCCAGACGCAGCGCGTTGCGGTACCGTAGGAGGTCGCCATGAACCTGCGGTCGTTGCTCGCTGCCGTCGTCCTGTTCGCCGCTTTCGGCGCGTCCGCCCAGCCGGCCCCGGTGACGAACTCGCGCGTGGTGCCCACCCAGGTGCAGCCGGGCGCTGATGCCGCGCTCGACGAGAGGCAGGCGCGGGAGTGGGGGCTTCGTTCCGAGGAGTGGGCACGTTACCGGCAACTGATGCAGGGGCCGCTCGGGGTCTATTCGCCCCAGCTCGATCCGCTCACGGCGCTGGGCATCGAGGCCCGCAGCGAGGAGGAGCGCAGGCGCTACGCCGAGCTGCAGGTGCAGGCCGAGGCCCGGCGCGTCGGCAAGACGCTGGCCTACCAGCGCGCCTACGACGCGGCGTGGCAGCGCCTGTTTCCCGGCCAGCCGCGCGTGAGCCTGCCCGGCGCCAAGGTGCAGGGTGCCGGCAACACCGGCTCCGGCCGCCTGGCGGTCTTCGTCAAGGCCGACTGCGCACCGTGCGCGCAGCGCGTGCAGCAGTTGCAGGCGGCCGGCACGGCCTTCGATCTCTACATGGTCGGCAGCCGTCAGGACGACGCGCGCATCCGGCAGTGGGCCACCCAGGCGGGCATCGACCCGGCCAGGGTGCGCGCCCGCACCATCACGCTCAACCACGATGCGGGGCGCTGGCTGTCGCTCGGCCTGCCCGGCGATCTGCCGGCCGTGGTGCGCGAGGTGAACGGCCAATGGCAGCGGCAATAGGTACTCCGGGCCGGGAGCGTCGGCCGTCCCGCGTCGCCATCCGCTGCGCCAGCGCCGTGCTGCTGCTCGCCACCGGCGGCTGGGCATTGGCCGCCCTGGCGCGGGAAGTGCCGCCGCCGGCCTATCAACTGGCGGCGCATCGTGCAGACGTGCCGGCGGCGGTGCTGTACGCGGTGGCCTTGCAGGAGAGCGGCGCCATGCTGCGCGGGCGCCTGATCCCCTGGCCGTGGTCGCTCAACGTCGCCGGCACGCCACAGCGCTATGCCACCCGCGCCGAGGCCTGCGCGGGGCTGCACCGTGCGCTCGCCCACACGCCGGCCAATCGCATCGACGCCGGCCTCGGCCAGGTCAATCTCGGCTACCACACGCATCGCTACACGCAGCCCTGCGAGCTGCTGGACCCGTACCGCAACCTCGCCATCGCTGCGGAAATCCTGCGCGAACAGCACACGCCGGGCGAGGACTGGCTGCTTGCCATCGGCCGCTACCACCGGCCCGCCGGCGGGGCACCCGCGGCGCGCTACCGGCGCAGTGTGCATCGGCACCTGACCCGCGTGCTCGACCCCGGCGTTCCCGTTCCAACCCTCCAGGCCACCACGCCATGAACCACATCGTCCTCATCGCCGCCATCGGGCTGCTGTCCACGACCACCGTCTTCGCCCAGACCGCCTCCGCGCCGCTGATCGTCGTCGAAGACCGCGGCGGCGACTCCGCGCTGCCGTACTACCGGCCGCTGAATCCCCAGCCGGATCAGGCCGCACCGCCGGCCCCAATACCAGCCCCTCGCGTGGGCAACGCGGCCGACGCCGAAGCCGCCATGCTGCCGGTGCGCTCGACGCAACTGTCGCCGGGCGAGGTGCAGCGCCGCGTCATCCGGGCGCCGGGCCTGACGGCGCTGTTCCTGATCGGCGACGACGAGCGTTCGCGCGCCTGGCTGCGGCAGCGGCAGGCGGCGCTGCGCGAGCTGCAGGCCGTGGGCCTGGTGGTCAACGTGGAGTCGATGGCCGCGCTGACGGCGCTGCGTAGGCTGGCTCCCGGCCTGACCCTCTCGCCGGCCTCCGGCGACGACCTGGCCCAGCGCCTGGGCCTGCGCCACTACCCGGTGCTCATCACGTCCACCGGCGTCGAGCAGTAGGTGCGCAAATGGCCCAACCGCATGCGGTCGAGGTTCTGCTGCGGCCAGCGGTGGAGCTTTACACCGTGGCGGTCTGCACCGGCGCCGCGATTCTGTGCCTGGTGGCACCGTGGTCGCTCGCGCTGAACCCGCTGCTCGGCCTGGGCTCGGCGCTGGCCTTCCTGACCTTCGGCGCGATTCGCCTGCGCGATGCCTGGGCGATCCTGCGCTATCGCCGCAACATCCGCCGTCTGCCGCGCTACGTGATGACCAGCCGCGACGTGCCGGTGAGTCAGCAACGGCTGTTCGTCGGCCGGGGCTTTCGCTGGGAGCAGCGGCACACGCACCGGCTGATGCAGACCTACCGGCCGGAGTTCCGCCGCTATGTCGAGCCGACGGCGATCTACCGGGCCGCCCGGCGGCTGGAGGAGCGGCTTGAGTTCGCGCCGTTTCCCGTCTCGACGCTGGCGCGCGCGCTGGCCTGGGACAGCCCGCTCAACCCGGCGCGGCCGCTGCCGCCGGTCGGCGGAATGCCGCGCCTGCATGGCATCGAGCCGCACGAGGTCGACGTCACGCTGCCGCTGGGCGAGCGCGTCGGCCACACCCTGGTGCTGGGCACCACGCGCGTGGGCAAGACGCGGCTGGCCGAGTTGTTCATCACGCAAGACATCCGCCGCAAGGTCCGCGGCGAGCACGAGGTGGTGATCGTCTTCGACCCCAAGGGCGATGCCGACCTGTTGAAGCGCATGTACGTGGAGGCCAAGCGCGCCGGGCGCGAAGGCGAGTTCTACGTGTTCCATCTGGGCTGGCCGGACATCTCGGCGCGCTACAACGCCGTCGGCCGGTTCGGGCGGATCTCCGAGGTGGCCACGCGCATCGCCGGGCAGCTCTCGGGCGAAGGCAACAGCGCCGCGTTCCGCGAATTCGCCTGGCGCTTCGTCAACATCATCGCCCGCGCCCTGGTCGAGCTGGGGCAGCGGCCGGACTACCTGCTGATCCAGCGCCACGTCATCAACATCGACGCGCTGTTCATCGAGTACGCCCAGCACTACTTCGCCAAGAACGAGCCGAAGGCCTGGGAGGTCATCGTCCAGCTCGAAGCGAAGCTGAACGACAAGAACATCCCGCGCAACATGATCGGGCGCGAGAAGCGCGTGGTGGCCCTCGAACAGTACCTGTCCCAGGTGCGCATCTATGACCCGGTGCTCGACGGCCTGCGCAGCGCCGTGCGCTACGACCGGACGTACTTCGACAAGATCGTCGCGTCGCTGCTGCCGCTGCTGGAGAAGCTCACCACCGGCAAGATCGCGCAACTGCTCGCACCGAACTATTCCGACCTGTCCGACCCGCGGCCGATCTTCGACTGGATGCAGGTCATCCGCAAACGCGCGGTGGTCTACGTGGGGCTGGATGCGCTGTCCGACGCCGAAGTCGCGGCGGCGGTGGGCAACTCGATGTTCAGCGATCTGGTCTCGGTCGCCGGCCACATCTACAAGTTCGGCATCGACGACGGGCTGCCCGGCGCCGCGGTGGGCGCCAAGATTCCGATCAAC
Organism: uncultured Ottowia sp.; assembly: GCA_964424045.1. Lineage (GTDB taxonomy): Bacteria > Pseudomonadota > Gammaproteobacteria > Burkholderiales > Burkholderiaceae_C > Ottowia. Next base: position 7,243 of record CAYRHV010000011.1, read on the forward strand.
GTCCACGCCGACGAATTCAATGAACTCATGGGCGACGAGTTCATCCCGATGGTCAACAAGGGCGGCGGTGCCGGCGTGCAGGTGACGGCCTACACGCAGACCTTGAGCGACATCGAGGCGCGCATCGGCAACCGTGCCAAGGCCGGCCAGGTGGTCGGCAACTTCAACAACCTGTTCATGCTGCGCGTGCGCGAGACCGCCACCGCCGAACTGCTGACGCGACAACTGCCCAAGGTCGAGGTGTATGCCACGGCACTGATGAGCGGCGCCACCGACAGCTCCGACCCGCACGGCAATACCGCCTTCACGTCCAACACCCAGGACCGCATCAGCAGCAACAGTGTGCCGTTGATCGAGCCGGCGCATGTGGTGGCGCTGCCCAAGGGGCAGTGCTTCGCGCTGACCGAGGGCGGCAACCTCTGGAAAGTCCGCATGCCGCTGCCGGCACCCGATCCCGACGAAGCCATGCCGAAGGATCTGCAGGAGCTGGCCGGCTACATGCGACAGCACTACGTCGAGGCAGGAGACTGGTGGGAGAACCAAGGCATCCCCGGCCTGCAGGACAAGGCGCTGCCCGACGACCTGCTGGACGACTTCAAGCAGATGGCCGCCGCCGAAGAGGCCGAAGCATGAGCGATCCGGCCGTCGCGGCCCAGCGCCAGCAGCAACGACAGCAGGGGCTGATCGCCGGCCTGGTCACGCTGCCGTTCCGCTTCTTTGGCGTGCTGTGCGGCGCGCTGCTGCTGTGCATCCTGATCGAATGCGTCGGCATGCACTTCTTCTGGCCCGAGCAGGGTTGGCGCCACGCGCAGGGCATGCTGCACCACGAGCTGGATCAGCTCTCGGAGAACTTCACGCGCAGCGCGCTGGTGCAGGAGCCGGGGCGCACCGCGCACCGGATGGTCGAGCAGGGCTACGACTGGCTGTTCGTAAAAAGCGGCCTGCTGGACTGGATACGCGATGCCTCGGCGCAGGCCAGCGCCGGCAGCCATCACCCGACCAAGGATTTCCACTACTACCTGGGTCTGGTCTACGTGCATCTGGAGAGCTATCTGATCGCGGCGGCCTACACAATGCTGGTCTTCCTCGTGCGGCTGCTGGTGCTGTGCCTGACCCTGCCGCTGTTCCTGATGGCCGCCTTCGTCGGGCTGGTGGACGGCCTGGTGCGCCGGGACATCCGCCGCTTCGGCGCGGGACGCGAGTCGGGGTTCATCTATCACCGCGCCAGGGCCAGCCTGATCCCGCTGGCCGTGCTGCCATGGGTGACCTACCTGGCACTGCCGGTCAGCGTGAACCCGCTGCTGATCCTGCTGCCCAGCGCAGCATTGCTTGGCATGGCGGTGTGCATTGCGGCGGCGACGTTCAAGAAGTATCTGTGAAGTCCTTTTACTGGTGTCCAGCTGACATCAGACCATCCGCGTCTGGTGAGCCATGCCCGGCGACAGCAGGTGAGCGATGTCCTCAAGAAGAGGGCGCAGTTTCGCGTGATCGGATTGAGCGATCGCCACCTTCGCTATCGCCGAGATGCTAGTGTTGGCACGGGCGCAAATGGCGGCGCGTCCAGACGATTCTGACCCAGCACGATGACGGTGCAATGGCTCTGTGCCCGTGTGATGGCGTTGTAGAGCAGCCTTCGCAAATGCTCGGCGCTGCCTGTGGCCGTGTGCGGCCAAAGCACAATTACGTTCGGAAACTCGCGGTTCTTGGCGCGCTGGATCGTCATGGCAAGATGGCCACGGTGCTGCCGGAAGCCCAGACGCGAACGGTTGCGCACGGCCTCCTGCACAAACTCGGTGACTTGTGCGGCGGTGAAGGCCGCTTGCCCGTGAGCCCGCCGCAAGCGGTCGATGCGGCTAAGGGCCTGCGCGATAGGCGCGTGTCCTGCCAAGGGGGTGAGAAGCGCGCGAAGATCGGCGCATGATGCGGCTTCCGGTAACGCGATATCGGCCAGCAAGGCGCTGGCTTCTTCATTGTCGTGACGATCCCATGTGTGCGGATACGGCCCGAAGGTCGCGCCGCTGTTTTTGCGAGTGTACTGCTTGGTCTGAACGGTATTGAGTGCGGCACGGATAATCGTGTTGCGCCCATCCGGGGTGAGTATGACGACAGAGCCTTGGCGCTGCGCAATCTCGTTGGCAATCGCCCATGCCAGTAGCCCAGAATTGTTATTCCTTACAGGCACTTCGGAAAGCCGGAATCCTGCGCCGTTCCATGTTGTCCTGTTGTTGTAGGTGTTTGCGGTCAGAGCGGCCTTGATGTCCTGGCCATCACGCACCGCCACTGCAGCGGCCAGCAATCCCTGCTGATTGGTGCGTTGGACCTGTGTGAGACGGTGGGTTTGGCCCGCGCCCTCAAGCCAGCCAATCAGCGGCGCGGTGTCGCGACCGTCATGGAGACACTGAAATGCGTCCGCTGCCGCCACAATCCGGCAGGATTGCGAAAGTCCTTGCAGAATACGCAGTCGGTGTTCGTCGAGGTCTTGCGCTTCGTCCACCAAGATTAGGGGGAAACTCCTTGCCACCCATTTGCGGACGGCTTCTTCTTCAAGGAGCGATGCGGCAAGCGCGCACGGCCCGTCAAATTCGCTCAGAGCATCGGCCTGCTGCTGCATCGCGGGCGTAATCAGGCTTCGGCGCCGCGCGGCCAATGTCCGAGCGAACACATCGAAAGTCTGACAATCAAAGCGCCTGCGGAAAGCCGCATTCTCTCCAAGGCGCGCATCCAGGCGGCGGCGCGCGCCGTTCATGAAGGTGAGCGCCAGGAGCTTGTGTCCTTCACCCAGCGCTCCATCCTGCACGAGTTCTCCTGCTCGGCCCACGAGGTTATGGGTCTTGCCGGTGCCCGCCGCGCCCTCGAAGAAATCGAACGTCATGGCGGCGGCACAAACTGGAAAACGTGCATGGCAGCGGTCGAATCCGCCGGGATGCGCGCAAAAAGCGGTGTATTGGCGTTGGCGGGATCGCGCAGCACGTCGCACAGGGCATCGAGCAACTGCGCGGCGCGCACCCGGCAGGCCGCATTCGCCATGAGCGTGACGACGGCGCTTTCATGGGTCGGCGCGTAGGATTTCTGGGTAAGCAAATGTGCGGTGAGCGCCCCACGGTCGGCGAAAGGAGCACCCAGCGCGGTTCCGAGCGCGGCCAGCATCGCGGCTTCATCCGCGCCCGCAATCCACGAAACCACATGCTCCATCGCCCAGCCCTGCGGCCAGAACACGACGCAGCGCGGCGGCGGATTGCTGCCCTTCACCGCATCGAAGTAGCCGCGCCCGTCATTGTCCCCGTCCACAAGGATGCAGGGCCGCGCGTGAACGGCGCTGACCAGCGCGAAGGTGTCGGCAATCTTGGCGTCGATGGTCGGCACGATGCCAACGAAAGTGGAGAGAAGCGGCGTATTCGCTTGCGCGTTATCCCAACCCTGATGCTGCTCAAGAGCGGTTTGCAGCGCCTCAAGCCATGCCACGTCTGAAACCCCTTCGGGGATCAGGACGCATTCGTGCATGAGCGCGGCCACCAGCTTCTGCCGCCATGCGTAGAGCAAGTGCTGCTGGTGGTTAGTAGGCTGCGCGGGCACAGCGTCCATCAGTGGCTTGGCGCTCAACGCGCCCTCGCGCGTTCCGATAAAGAGCGTATCGGGAGCCGGAAACATTGCGGCCACGATGGGCGAATGCGTCGTGACTATCGTCTGGTTGCACAGCGCATTGAGGCGGTTGACCAACCGCTTTTGCTGCGAGGGCTGGATGTGCAATTCCGGCTCCTCGACGGCCAGCATGAAGGACTGGCCCGTTTCCGCGCGCGCCTTGCCGAACTGCATGAGCAATAGAAGGCTTTGAAGGGAGACAAGGCCCGTGCCCTGCCGCTGCGAGGGAAGGGTTGGCCCCGTGCCTTGCACGAAGTGCGGCACCACGCTTTCCAAGACTGAGTCGCTGTCAGTCGCGGTCAGGCGCAACTGGAGTTTTGGGGCGCTGGCCATGAGCGCTCGCAACTCGTCATTGGCCGCGCCGACGATCTCGGAAAGCCCCGGCTGGTCTTCGAGCCGCGCACCGTCCGGCGGGCTCCAGAGTCTCCGGCGCTCGGCGCGCACTGCCTGCGCGGGCATGTCCCCACGCGTCGCCACGACGCGGCGGAACAACTCCGAGGAAAAGGAAATCCAGCGGTCCCATGTGCGCGAGGCCGGGACCAGAAAGAAGCCCAACTCCTGGAGAACTTTGGTGTGGATCGTGCGCAGGTGCGCGTCTTCCGCGAACGGATCGCCCAGTGTGGCCTCGTCATCCACGAAGAAACGGAGCGTTTCGGCTTCCAGTTCGTCCAGGTCGAAGCGCGCAGCAAAACCGATCTGCACTGCCAGATCGGTATGCTGCGCGTCCGGCGCGGCGCTCAGTGTCTTGGCTTTCGGGTCGAACCATTTCTCGACGCCGCGTTCGGGGCTGAACCAAGACGAATGGTGGTGCGGGTCGTTGGGCGTAAAGCCCGTGACGGTGGCGATGCACAGTATGCGGGCGGTTTCGTCGGGCGCACTGCAATGAAAGTCATGCTCAGTCAGACGGCGCACCAAACGGTCTCGCCCGAAAAGCAACGCCAGCGCCTCGATCACCGTGGTCTTGCCGCTGTTGTTCGGTCCGACCAGCACGGCGTGACGGCCCAGCATAATGTCTGCTGAGCGCACCCCCCGAAAGCCGGAAATTTTCAGGCGGACAACATGCACTTCGGCGCTCCTTCACTTCCTAACTCGACCATGTTGCCCCCGAACTCGCCAGTATCGGGATTTTCTCCATCCGCCCCAAGGCCATCGCGCGAGTCTCCTTACTGCTACTTCACCACCTCCATCAACTTCCCGAAGCTGTCCACCACGTCGTACTTGACGTTCTCCGGGGCATAGCGGCGGTTCATCTCGTCGAAGAACTTGCGGGCGCACTTGATCTTGGTTTTCTCGATCTCGCGCAGTTCCATCGTTGACATGGAGCCCTTAGTTTCGGCGACGAAGTAGATGTGTTTGACCACACCCTCCTTGAAGCTGATGGCCCAGTCCGGGTTGTAGTCGCCCACCGGCGTCGGGATCAGGAAGCCGCGCGGCAGCTTGGCGTACACCACCACGTCACTGCTGGTGTCCAGCTCCTTCACAAAGCTGCGTTCGATGTTGGAGTCGGTCAGCACGTAGTCGTAGATGTGCCGTTGCAGCTTGTCCCCGGCCTTGCTGAAGTCCTGCTTGGTCTGCCCGGCGGTGAAGATGTCGAGGTCGAACTTGTCTTCGACCGGGTCGTAGGCCAAATGCTCGATGATGACCGTGGCCTTCTGCTCGTTGATGAGCCGCGTGGCCTCGGCGATGAAGCTCTCCGGGTTGGTCTTGAACTGGGCGAAGACCGCGACGTTGATGCCTTTGAGCACTTCGGCCACCGTCCGACGCGTCAGTTGCGTTCCCTCAGCCAGCTTGCCGATCAGGTCGTACTTGACCGCAGAGTGGATCGAGTTCCGGTTCGTTTCGGTTTCCGTGGCCTTCAGTGTGAAGGCGTTGCCTTCCTTGATGCCGTCGTAGGTCACGGCGGCAGCTTGCTCGCCGTGCTGGATCGTGTATTGCAGCGGCGTCACTCGTAGGCTGGCATCGATCTCCTTAACCGCCTTCTGCACCAGCTCGTCCGAGTCGAACTCGACGCTGTACGCAGCCTTGCGATTGATGCGGCTCCACAGCGCCTTGAACTCCTGCTTCTCGAAGTTCGCGTTGAGCGGGTTCTTCTTCGGACGGCGGTCGTCGCCGATGTCGGGCAACTGGATGGCACTGAACACGCTGTCGATGAGCTGGAACACCTGCTCGGCGTGCGGCTTCAAGTCGTCTGGCAGGTCGGCCAGCGTTCCGGCCTTCTTAGCATCGTGATACGTGCCTGCGATCCGATCCGAATCGTCGGTGTAGTCGTTCTTGACCAGATAACGGTAGATTTGCTTCGCCAATTGCGGTGTGACCTGTACGTCGCCGGCCGGCGTCTTGAGCACCTTGCCGGTGAAATAGTCCTCGTTCGCCACCCTTGGCCGGGCGGACAGGGAATCGCTGATGTCCTTTTGCAGCGCCGCCACGAAGTCCTTGTAGCTCTCGCTGGCTACCACGGTCAGGACGTTCACGTCGTGGACGATGGCCGGGTGATCCATCCGGTCGCCTTGCTGGTTGACCGACAGCCGCAAGCCGCGCCCGACCTCCTGTCGGCGTGAAATGGTGTTGTCGCTGTGCTTGAGCGCGCAGATGACGAACACGTTCGGGTTGTCCCAGCCTTCGCGCAGTGCTGAGTGGGAGAAGATGAAGCGCACCGGCTCATCCAGGGACAACAGCCGCTCCTTGTCCTTCAGGATCAGGTCGTAGGCATCCACATCATCGGATAGGCCCGCGTTCTCTCCACGCGCCGCTACGTCCGAATTCACTTGCCGCTTGCTCTTCTTGTCGATGGAGAAGTAGCCGCTGTGGGTCTTGTCCGCCGCAATGCCCTTCAGGTATTTGACGTAGGCCGTCTCATCCAGGTCGAGCATCTCGTTAAGGTACTGGGTGTATTCCTCCTCAAAGATGCGGGCGTATTCGCCTTTCTCGTCCACCGCCGCGTAGTCGCGGTACTTGGCCACCTCGTCGATGAAGAACAGGGTCAGCACCTTCACGCCCTGTTGGAACAGCGCCTGTTCCTTGTCGAAGTGCGCCTTGACCGCCTCCCGAATCTGGATGCGGCGCAGCGCCGGTTCATTCACATCGCCCGTGGCGTCGCCAACCACCAGTTCGACGCCGTTGGTGAAGCTCAGCGTGTCGGTGTTGACATTGATGTCCGCCACAACGTAGTTGCGGTACTGATCCAATCCGCCCGACAGGTCGAACAGGTTGTCGCCCTTGCCGATCTTGCGCACCACGGGCCTGATGTCGCCATTGGCAAGCTTCCGCTCCAACTCCACGCGTGCCTCGGGCGGCTTCTTGGTGGAAATGTCGATGGATTGCAGATACAGGTAGGCGTTGGTGCCCGCCAGCCCCTTCACCGCGATGCCGCGCACGGCGATCTTCTTCACCAGCTTCTGGTTGTAGGCGTCCAGCGCGTCCAGCCGGTGGATCTTGTTGTGCGTGGTCTTGTGGGTGGCGGAGTAGCGCAGCACCATCAGCGCCTTGAACTCCTCCAGCGACTTCAGCGTCTGCGTGCCTTCCATCTTCTGCGGCTCGTCCAGAATCAGGATGGGCCGGTTGGCGCTGATCACGTCGATGGGCTTGCGCGACTGAAAGTCGTCCAGCACGTCGTAGATGCGGCGGTTGTCCGCCCCGCGCGAGGCGAACGCCTGCACGTTGATGACCATCACGTTGATGCCCGCGTCCGACGAGAAACTCTCCAGATGGTGCAACTGCTTGGAGTTGTAGATGAAGAAGCGCGCCTTCTTCTGATAGCTCTCCAAGAAGTGCTCGGCGGTGATCTCCAGCGACTTCGCCACGCCCTCGCGGATGGCGATGCTGGGCACCACGATGATGAACTTGCTCCAGCCGTACTGCTTGTTCAGCTCGAAGAGGGTCTTGATGTAGCAGTAGGTCTTGCCCGTGCCGGTCTCCATCTCGATGTCGAGGTTGACGCGAGCGACCTTGGTCTTGACCAGCGCATCGGAGATGGGCAGGTTCTGCGTGCGCTGAACCTGCTGGATGTTGTCGAGCAAGGCCGCGTCCGACAGCACGAGGTCGGCGTTCTTGAACCCGGCATCCGTGAACAGATCGTCGATTCCCTTCTTGGCCTTGCCAGGATCGATGCGATAGCTGATCGCTTCGCTCGATGCAGGCGGTTGCCCCTTGAAGCAATCCACCACGGTCTGCACCGCTGCGGTCTGGTAGGCCTGAGTCTTGAACTTCAGTTTCATCGCTCGGCCCCGTCAGATGCTCTTCACTTCGGTGGCGGGCGACAGCAGCTTGAAGATCTGCTCCACGTTGATCTTGACCGCACTGTCCTTGAAGCCCGCGTCGCGGAACACAACGCGCAGTGGCTTGTGCGTGGCCAGCTCCTTGACGAAGGCTTCATCCACGCCGCTGTGGGCGTCGAAGCAGGCGGCCAGCGCATTGCCGTCCACAAAGAACACGTCCTTACCCTGGATGGCCTTCTTCTCGATGGGCAGCGTGAGGTCAACGCCCCAATCCAGCATCACTTGAAACAGCAAGTCCTCCGCGGTGCGGTCGGGTTTGATGTTGTCCACGAACAGGCCCAGGTTTTCCTTCGCGAGCGCATCGGGCGCGTAATAGACGTCTGCCATGTTCGAGGTGTCGACCTTGAGGACGCGGAAGCCCACGTCCTGCTGCCAGCCCTTATCGGAATCGCCCTCAAGCACCTGTTTGCCAGCCCGACGAATTCGCTCCTTTCCAATATCAGCGATGTTCTTGAATCCAGCCTTAGCCCCCGCGGAATCAGCCGGAAGTTCCTCCGGCAATTGCACCATGATGAAGCGACGATTCCCGCCTTCCTCGGCATTTACTTTCATGACCGCGTGAGCCGTTGATGAAGAGCCGGAAAAGAAGTCCATAACGATGGAGTCGGGATGGCTGCCGATCTTTACCAGTTTGGCCATCAGCTCTGTGGACTTTGGGAAGTCCATGATGGCTGATCCAAACAGGTCTTTGATCGCCTTCCGTCCGTAGTCGTTCGTGATCTCCTTGTCCACCCAGAGGGATTTGACCAGTGTCGTGGCGACCTCTCCATTTTCCCCATGCAGATAGTCCTTCCGGTAAATGCGCCATTCATCACCGGTAGGTTGTGCGCAAAGCAGTTTTCCTTCCTTCAATACCTTGTCTTTTCCCCACGTCCAGCACGTCTTGACTCCGTTGGGAGCATCTGGCCAGACCTCAATCTGAAACGTCGCTTCCTTCTTGAGCGAAACAGCACCCGTTGCCTTGTCCACATAGAGGGGGTAGTAGAGCTTCGGACGAGTGGTCGGATTGAATGCTTGGTTTCGATTGCGCAGTCCAAGGAGGCGGTATTGACCTTGTTCATCCTTTTTATCGTACTCATCGACCATCCGGCCTTCTTTTTCAAGCCCACGAACTGATGAAGAATTGAGTCCGTCTTTCACGAACACGAGGACAGCTTCATGGGTTTTGGCGACAAATCTGTCCAAATGGCGACCACGAGGATTTAACTGAACGGCAAGTTGGGCGACAAAATTCTCTGAGCCGAAGATCTCCGAGCAGATGCTGATTAGATTGCTCGATTCGTTGTCGTCGATGCTGATGAACACAACGCCATCGTCCGCCAGAATTCGAGAAGCGAGGCGAAGTCGTGAATACATCATGGTCAACCAATCGGAATGGAATCTTCCATTTGCTGCGGTATTGGCAGCCAGTCGATTGCCTTCTTCATCCACTTGATTCGATCGCCGCAAATATTCGCCTGCGTCTTCGGCAAAGTCGTCCTCGTAGATGAAGTCATTGCCCGTGTTATACGGTGGATCGATGTAGATCATCTTGACCTTGCCCAGATACGTCTCCTGCAACAGCTTCAACGCATCCAGGTTGTCGCCTTCGATGAACAGGTTCTTCGTCGTATCGAAATCTAGGCTCTCGTCGCGTTCCGGGCGCAGGGTTTTGGCGATGGGCGCGTTGGCCGTCAGCAGCGCCTCGCGCTTGCCCGGCCAGTTCAGGTGGTAGCGTTCCTGCGGGCCTTCGACGATGGATGCAGATAGCTCCTGCTTGAGCTGGTCGAAGTCCACCGCCAGCTTCACGATGCCATCCTCGCCCCGCGCCTCCGTCACGCAGCCGGGGAACATCTCGCGGATGCGCGCGATGTTGTCTTCGGTCAGGTTGGGCGAGTGCATTTTCAATTTATCCATTATTTTTCTCACAAAAATCAGAACGGAAGGTCGTCGTCAAAACTGTCCGTCGCGTCGATCGAAGGTTCTTCGTGTGTTGCGGGCGCATTAGTTTGCTGCCATTCCGTCGCAATGGTTTCCCAATCGACGGCTCTCTCCATCGGCTGACCTTCGGCATCTACGGCCAGTCCATCCCCAGACCAAACCGCCCAGAAGTCGGGGTCATCCGACTTGGGGCGTTGGTCTTTCGGCAGGTTGTTCATCTGCACCAGCACTGGAAGCTCCGATGCCCACCCCAAAAGGATCGCATGGCGAGAGGGCAGAGAAGGCAAGTCGCGCAGCAAGCCGCGCAGGTTGTCCGGCACCAGCTTGTGAACGAGTTCCTGGTCGCGGTCATTGCTGATGCGATGAAGCAGGTAGCTGTTGCACTGGGACAGAACCGTCGGGGACAGTTCGCTCGGTCGCTGAGAGGAAAGAACCAAACCCAACCCGAACTTGCGCCCCTCGCGGGCAATCTTCTCGAAGACTTGGCAACAGATGGCAGCGGAACTGTGGTTCTCGGCGTCGTCGGAATAACGGCGAATGAAAGTGTGCGCCTCTTCCATGACCAGCGCGGTGGGCAGCGTCTTGCCTGCATTGAGCTTGCGATAGCGTTGCAGTGCCTCCAGCGTCATGCGGGCGATGACGGCGGTAATGATGTGGACGACTTCGGCGGGAACCAGCGAAAGGTCGATGACCGTGACGGAACCGTTCGAGGCTTGGCTGTCGCCGATGTAGGTGGTTAGCCAGTCGTCGAGATTTATTCCGTCCGAACTTGAGATGATCGAGCGCATCCGTGTGTCGGACAGAAGTGTGCGAATACGTGATACGAGAAAGTCAACGAACTGACTGGCATTCTCTTGTTCCGCCAGAACTTCGAGGTGGTCCGGGAGTTGGGTTCCCTCAAAAGCTATTGGAACATCCTCATCCGGTCCGTCTTGGAGAAGCACGCCGCCGACGGTGCCGACCGCAGTTTCCAATGCGGCAACAATTTCCTGAATTTGAGCTTCAGTGAAAGCACGGTAGTATTCGATTGTCTTCCCATCTTTCACAAAGCTGTTGTGCGCAGTTTTTAACGCAGCGTTGATCGCAGCTAAAACTTCAGCGAGATTATTGCTGCTGTGCACGGAAAGCTTTCCCTGCAAATCAGCTGCCATTGCCTTCAAGCGAAAACCGAATTTCGATTCATCGGTCTGGATATCTCCAGAACGGATGTCCCGTCGGATTGAGATCAATCGCGATGAAAGGTAGCGCCGCAGAGCGAGTTTTTCCTCTTCGGGGGATGTCGTCGAAATGGCTCTGCCCGCTTTGACGTCCCGTAGTGCGCGCCGGAGCAACGGGCGCTGCATTTTGGCGCTGGCTTGAGCGAATGCCGACCATTCAGCACTGTTCCAGAACCACAAGGGAACTTGAAGTTGCTCAACACCTTCAGCCGGATCGACGGCGAAGACACGCACCTTGCCCATGCCCTTGAACGTACTCGCGTATTCCCCATTAGGGTCGAGCACGATGAAGCGGGCATTCGGTTCAGCACCATTGCGCACTTTTTTTGCCGCGTCCATCGACCAGCGAACCAGCCCGGCAACTGAGCAAGACTTGCCACTGCCCGTATTGCCCAGCACGGCCAGGTGGCGGCCAAAGAGACGGTCCGGGTCGATCCGCACTTCGGCGTTTGCTGCCAGCGGACTCACGCCGATTTTGACGCGGCGGTTTTCCCCGGATTCGACAATGGCGCGAAGCTGGACTTGCGTCGGCAACAGCACCGGATCGCCCACAGACGGATAAGCCTGTACGCCGCGCTTAAACTCGTAGCTATCCTTTCCGTCACTCCCCCTTGCATAGATCAACAGGCCCAAAGGGTTCAAACTCATCTTGCGCAACGGATATGGCAAATCCACCAGGCCAAAGTCTTGCATTCCCTTACGCTTGGGATATTGCGAACGCTCGACCGTGATCCATTCCACCTGGGCAACCAAGTAGCCTTGATCGCTGGGAGAAAGCACATAGCCGTTGATGCGCGGAAACGGGCGTGGTGTGCCAGCGTTCAGCGAAACGCCGTCCGGGGCTTCGATGTCCAGCATGACCTTGATTTCGTCAGGGGAGACGAAATCAATCGTGCCAATGCGCAAGGAGTCGGCATGAGCCAGAGGAGAAATGCTCATATCAAATCATCCAGGTCTTCGGCATCGTGCCCCTTTGACTTGGTGACGTTCTGGTGCGTGACAAATCTCTGCTTGAGCAACTCGCTCATGCGGAACGTGGTCTTGTCAATCGCAGCCTTGGGCAGATAGTTCTCTGTGAGCGTCGTAAGGTCGGCAAGTGCCGGGCCAATCAACAGGCTTATCTGTGATGGCCTGCCAATCTGTTCGTAGGTTTGCATGACACGACCCAATGGGTCGTCATAGGCGATGACCACCAAGTGCGTGGACGGGATGGTGAGCATGTCCCGAATCACACGGTTGATATGCTCGTCGCCGAAACTGTAGCCGTAGGTTACGAGAGTGCTGTTAGGGCGGCACACCGCCGCAGCCAAGTCCCGGAAAAGTTCTACATAGGGGTAATCGGCAGTTTCTCTGTCTTTGGCGGCGTTCGGGTAAATCATCAGTTTGTGGGCCGTTGCACCGCCCAAGCCCGGTGCCTGCAAATACGGCTCAATCGTGCCAGCACCGAAAGGCAGGCCGATGCGGCGGATGTCCTTTCCGCTCTGCACCCAATCCACCGATCCGTGCAGCTTGATGAAGCGCGCCACACCTTCCAGATAGCGAGGTTCGCCACGGATGCCCGGCGGGTTGTAGTGCATGTCCAAGTCGAGCCGAGAGGATCGGAAGATGGGCATCAGGTTGCCGAGAAAGCGGTCCAGCAAGTGCAAGCCCGCCAGTTCCGCGCCGGCTTCAATCAGCCGGTCGTAATTGGTCGTGAAGATGCTCAAGCGGTCGCGCGTTCCCGTTCGGCTTGCGAAGCTCATCAGGAACGTGACCAGCGCAGTGAAAGCACGTTCGCGTCGATCGTCCTGGGCTGTTGCAATGCCAGCTTCGCTCTTCAGGATCGACTCGGAAAACGCCTTCATTCCTGCTTCAAGTTCTTGCCGCAAGGTGTCGGCATTGGTGTCTTCAAGAATCTCCAGTCCACGCAATAATTCATTCGCCACGCGCAGTTGATCCTCAACATTGCCTTTCTGGCGTCCGGCCTGCGTGGCGGAGTTTTCCGCAGCCGTGCTAATTTTGTCCTGGTGCGCAGTAAGAGAAATTCCCCCCATGCCCGTTGCACTTTTGCCTGCGGCCAAGAAATGCACTGCATGTGTCAGACCAGACCCGGCCAGTAGCGAGAGGTGTTCCGACTGGAAGAGCGAAGTCAGCCACGGCTCGATGTGTTCGCGTAGTTCTTTTTCGCCGAAATCTTTTTGGCCCGCCCACGATGCTTCATCGTCTTCATGAAATTTGAAGTTCTTACCGTCAGCAGGGCCAAAACGCAGGGGCTTATGGTCGTCTCTGGCCTTGACGATGTTCGGGAACTGCTCTGTCGAGTTTGGTTTTGTATTGGCTTGTGGCATGTCATCAGGTCCCCGAATTCTTCAGCGGATCAAGGTTTCATAGTCTTTCTTCAATACTCGCAATTGAGCATTGATTTCCACCTTGCGGTTGAACTGCTTTTCCTTCTCCAGCCGCGCCGTGGCCTTGTCCAGTTCGCGCTGCTTGGCCTGCACCTGTTCCACGCGGGTCACCAGTTCGGCCAGCGTTTCCTGTGGGCGCGGCGGCAAGGAGATCAGACAGTGCAACAGTTGCTCGTATAGGCCGCCTAGATGCAGAGCCACGGGCATGGCGGTGCGCTCGCTGCCGACCGGAAGCCAGTCCGTCGAAAAGTAGTCCGAGAGCACCCAGCGGCTGGCGTCGGATTCGTTCGGTCGCTTGTAGGCCGCGACCACCTGCGTTTTGCCCTCGAATGCCAACTCGAACAGGATGGGGAACGGGATGGCGCCGTCAATGCAGCGCAACACATCACGGTGCAGTTCCGGCGTCTTCAGCTGGAGGCTGAAAACCTGAATCTCCGGCACGCCGGGTCGCGCGGGCAGACGAATCGTCTCCGGGGCCAACTTGAACGCCCAGACGATCTGCTCCACCTGCCTGACGAACAGGTCTTTCAGCCGGGTGTTGGCCCCGCTGTGCTCGTACACCTTGTTCTTCGGCAGCGTGCGGCCAAAGGCGGCCTGCGCTGGGTAGCCGATGAAGGCCGGATGCTGTGACGCAGGGCTGGGCTGGGTCATCCGGCCTCCTGTATCACTAGAAAGGCGACCAGCTCGAAGTCGTCCAGCCCCTTGATGGTGTGCGTGAGCGCCGTGGTCTTGCCGCCGGTGAACAGGCTGTCGAGGTCTTTCTCTTCCTTGACCTCGATCATCGAGCGAATGGCCTTGTTCAACAGGTCGGAATGCGGCTGCATCTTGCGGCCGTCCGCCGTGGCCTTGTTGAAGCGATGGCAGGCGTCGATCATCGGCTCGGCCTGTCCCTTGCAGCACGAGCGGGTCAGGTCGAGCAGGCGCTTGACCTCGGTGTGGTCGTGGACGACCTCGCCATTGTTGTTGATATAGATGAGGTAGTACGGGTGCAGCCGGTTGTGCTGCGGCAGGTGCGCGGGTGGGTTGACGCCTGAATTGCGGTTGCGCAGCGTGAAGATCACGCCGGGCGCGAGGCCCAGATCGGCGTTCGCAGGCACGACGGCGTGCAGGCCGTTGGGGGATTTGTCGAGTTCGCCGTGGGTCTTGACGTAGTTCAGCAAGTCCATGCGGAAGTCGTTGAGGCCCAGATCGGTGATGGAGACGCCGGTCTTCAGGTCTTCCAGCTCGATGACTTCCTCTTGCAGGCGGCGCAGTTGCTCCTTGCGGTAGGACACGTCGTTGGCTTGCGCGGAGATGACGTTGTCGTCGCCGGTGGCGGTGACGTCGACGATCATCATCCGGTTCTCGACGCGCTCCTTGAGGTTGATGTATTCGTCCAGCGAAATGTCGGGCCAGTAGTTCACCAACTGGATGCTGTGGTTGGGCGAACCAATGCGATCCACGCGCCCGAAACGCTGGATGATGCGCACCGGGTTCCAGTGGATGTCGTAGTTGATGAGGTAGTCGCAATCCTGAAGGTTCTGGCCTTCGGAGATGCAGTCGGTACCGATGAGCAGGTCGATCTCCGCCGGTTCGTTGGGCAGGACGATGGCCTTTTCCTTGGAGCGCGGCGAGAACAGTGTCAATAGTTCCTGAAAGTCATACGTCTTGGGCAAGGTGGTTTTGGGCCGGTCGCTGCCCGTGACCTTGCCCGTATGCAGCTTCTGGCTGGCCAGCAGCTCGGGCGCGAGGTTGGCGTAGAGGTAGTCCGCCGTGTCGGCAAAGGCGGTGAAGATCAGCACCTTGCGGTTGCCGGGGTTGATCGGGTTGGCGATCTTCTCCAGCACAAGGGTTTTGAGATGCTGGAGCTTGGCGTCGTCGGCGGGCGTGATTTTCGCCATCGAGGCCAGCAGCGCCTCGATGTTGGCGAGATCGACCTTGAGGTCGTGCTCCCACGAGGGCAAGTCCATGTCCGCCAGATTGATCTTGACCTTGCCGCCGATGTCGCCGCCCTGATCCAGTTCGTCGAGCAGGTCGTCATCCTCGGCGTCGAGGTTCTCCAGCATCTCGGTCAGGTCGCCGACGCTGGCGGCGCTGCCGGTCTGGTTGAAGCCATGGATCTTGGCCAGCGTGTTCTGGTGGTTGGCTTGCAGGGATTGCAGCGTGAGCCGGAACGACTGGACGGAGCTTTCCAGTCGCTTGAGCAAGTTGACCGTCATCAGGGCCTGCAAGCTCTTTTCGCGGTCAACCTGACGAAGCGTGCCCTTGCCGCCGATCTTGGTGTCGTAAAGGTCTTCGTACTTCCCCAGGCGGCTGGGCAGGATATAGCTGACCGGGGCATAGACGGCGAGCTTGAGGCTGGACAGTTGCTCGAAAATCTCATTGAAGCCCATCACGTCCGCCCGCTCGGTTAAGGGACGGTGGTATGACATCGGCTTGCGGCGTTCGGGGAAGTGGCCGATGTCCTTCGTGTCGTAGAAAGTCTGGATGTGCCTGCGCGAGCGCGCGATGGTGACGCTGTCCAGCAGCTCGAAGAAGTCGAAGTCGAGCGCGTCCAGAATCGCGCGCGGCGTGCGTTCCTCCGGCGGCAGCTTTGACCACGCATTGAAAGCCTTCTGCGCGTTGCGGAAAACCTCCTCGACCGACTTGCTGGTGCGCAGTTTCTTGTTGAGGTTTTCGGAGTCACCCTCGTAAGCCAGTGCGAGCTGGTTGCGCAGGTCGGTGAAGCGGTTGTTGACCGGCGTGGCGGAAAGCATCAGCACCTTGGTCTTCACGCCTTCGCGGATGACCTTGTTCATCAGCTTCTGGTAGCGGGTTTCCTTGTCCTTGAAGGCGTCGTTGTTGCGGAAGTTGTGCGATTCGTCGATGACGACGAGGTCGTAGTTGCCCCAGTTGATGCGGTTGAGTGGCGTGCCGAAGGACTCGCCACTGGTGCGGCTCAGGTCGGTGTGGCAGAGCACGTCGTAGCTGAAGCGGTCGCGGGCGAAGATGTTGGTCTTGAGGTTGCGGTTGTAGTTGAGCCAGTTGTCCGCCAGCTTCTTCGGGCACAGCACCAACACCGAGCGGTTGCGCAGCTCGTAATACTTGATCACCGCGAGCGCGGTGAAGGTTTTGCCGAGGCCGACGCTGTCGGCGAGGATGCAGCCGCTGTAGGTTTCCAGCTTGTTGATGATGCCGGTGGCCGCATCCTTCTGGTAGTTGAAGAGCTTGTTCCAGATCAGCGTGTCCTGATAGCCGGTGCGGTCGTTGGGCAGGACGTCTTCGTCGATGTCGTCGAGGAACTCATTGAAGATGTTGTAGAGCATCAGGAAGTAGATGCTCTCCGGCGAGTTTTCCTGATAGACCGAGGCAATGTGATCGCAGATTTTCGCGGTGACGTCTTCGAGTTTTTCCGGGTCGTTCCAGATTTGATCGAACAGGCTCAGGTAGGTGGCCGTGAAGCTCGGCTCGTCCATCTTGTTGACCAAGTTAGAGACGGCGTTGCCTTGCTGGTAGCCCAGATCGACGGCAGTGAAGCCATGCAACGGGAGGTAGGCGGCGCTGGCCTCGGCCGATTGCACGCAGGCGAACTGCTGCATCGGAGCCTTGCTGCGGTTGCTGCGGAACCTAGCCTTGCGTTGCAGCCAGTCCGCGCACTCCTTGGCAATGGCGCGCTGCGTGAGCTTGTTACGCAGTTGAATCTCGAACTCGCTGCCGTAAAGGCTGCGCTCGCGGTCGAGCTTGGGAATGTGGAACTCCCGGCGCTCACGGCGAATCTTGTCCGTCACCTCATCCGTCACGAAGGCGGGCGCGGTGAAGATGAAGTGCAGTTCCTCGATCTTTTCCAGCTCCGCCTTCAGCGCCTCGTAGGCGTACATCGAGAAGCAGGACGCCGCGACCTTCAGCCGTGCACCCGGCTTCAGCGTTTGCTTGAGGTCGTCGCCGAGCAGGCGGTTGATGTTGTCGATGATCTCCATCAGGCAGTCATCCTCGAAGGCTTGGCTCGGTGGGCGTTCATTTCGCCTCCGGCTTTTCCGACTGAGCCGCGATCCAGCTGTCGATGTCCGCCTGCCGGAAGCGCCATATCCCGCCCACCTTAAAGGCCGGAATCTTCTTGGCGGCCGCCAAGCGATAGACCGTGCGCTTACCCACCTTCAGGTAGGCCGCCACTTCGTCGAGGGTCAATATCTGTCCGGGCTCGTCTTTCATTGCTTCCTCACCCAGTGAGGGTGGCACAGGCGTTGGTGACAATCCTGGCAAGTGTAGAGCAAGCTAGTGCAATGCTGAACAGCTAAATGTGCAGTTCGCCGGCGCGAGGTCATCCAGTTTGTGAGGGGATAGCCCCGCCACGGGGGTGAGCGCCACGTCGCGTCGAGCCGCCACTGGGGTGACGACCTTGGCCCAACGGAGAAGTAGGCGCACCGCGCCAGCAGGGTTTCCACATAAGTGACCGGCCCGTCTTGCTCTAGCAGCCAGGTCTTGGACTCCCGGCCCTTGTCCGGAAACGGCGCTACGCCAACCATCGAGGCAAATCCGGTGCTCCGCCCGTTCCGATTCTTTGCGGCACACCCAAGCTTCACGCCGCAGCATCCCGCCATCCAGACGACTGCGGAACGGCGTGATGACACCCCTTGGCAACCCGACGACTCCCTGCCGCCGTGTGCCGGCCCTGGCCTTGGCGCTGACCATCGCGCTGGCCGGCGCATCGCCCGCATCGGCCGCCGACGGCCTCGCCTCGGAGCGTGAGCAACTCGCCGCGCTCGCCCGCCAGCTCGACCTGATCGACCGCCTCGCCGAGCACGCCGCCAATACCGCCCCCCAGGAGCGCGCCCGCTACCACTTCGACTACGCCCGACTGCGCGCAGACCTGAAGCGCGTTCGCGCCGGCCTGCAGGACTACCTCGTGCCCCAGCGCGCCCAGCCGCGCG
>CAYRHV010000012.1:0-24830 GCA_964424045.1 uncultured Ottowia sp.
GAACTGCACACTTTCCCCGGTTGCCACGTGTGACCGAAACCCGTCAGACTTTAGCCAGCTTGCCAGCCGCTGGCAGCCCCGGCAAACCCTTATCCGTGCTACCGATCGACCCATGAATCTCCACATCGACCGACAAGGCCCCGTCACGCTGGTGACACTCGAACGCCCCGACGTGCGCAACGCCGTCGATGACGCCACGGCGCGTGCGCTGCACGCCGCCTTCCTGGCCTTCGAGGCCGACGACGAGGCACGCGTGGCTGTGCTGCACGGCGCGCACGGGCACTTCTGCGCCGGCTGGGACCTTCAATCAGGCGCGGCGCTGGCGGCCGACGCCCACGCCCAGTCCGATCGCTTGCGCGCCGAGCTGGATTTCCCGGCCGACGCCCGCCAGCCACGCGGGCCGATGGGGCCGACGCGGCTGCTGCTGCCCAAGCCGGTGATCGCCGCTGTCGAGGGTGCCGCCGTTGCTGGCGGCACCGAGCTGGCGCTGTGGTGCGACCTGCGCGTGCTGGCCGAGGATGCGTATTTCGGCATCTACTGCCGGCGCTTCGGCGTGCCGCTGATCGACGGCGGCACGGTGCGCCTGCCGCGCCTGATCGGCCAGGGCCGGGCACTCGACCTGATCCTCACCGGGCGCCGCGTTGACGCCGCCGAGGCCCTGGCCATCGGCCTGGCAAACCGCGTCGTGCCACCGGGCCAGGCCTGCGCGGCGGCGCTGGCGCTGGCGCACCAGCTGGCGGCGTTCCCGCAGCAGACGCTGCGCGCCGACCGCCTGAGCGTGCTGACGCAGTGGGATCACGAGCTGCCCGAGGCGCTGCGCCAGGAGTGGGCGAGCGGGCGCGACTGCATCGAGGCGGCGCTGGCCGGAGCCGCCCGCTTTGCCGCCGGTGCCGGCCGCCACGGCGATTTCGATCCATCCTGACGGCTGGCCGCAGATTTCACAGAGCGCTCGCTTGATTTAATGCATCTATACTGGATTCCCGTTTCCGGAGCCCCGCCATGACCACCGAAGCCTATGTGTTCGACGCCATCCGCACGCCGCGCGGCAAGGGCAAGAAGGACGGCAGCCTGCACGAGGTCAAGCCGATCGACCTGCTGGCCGGCACGCTCGACGCGCTGCGCCAGCGCCACGACCTGGACACCGCCGCCGTCGACGACGTCGTGATGGGCGTGGTCTCGCCAATCGGCGAGCAGGGTTCGGTCCTGCCCAAGGTGGCGGCGCTGAAGGCCGGCTGGGACTGGCGCTGTGCCGGCATGCAGGTGAACCGCTTCTGCGCCTCGGGCCTGGAGGCGGTGAACCTGGCGGCGCAGAAGGTGAAGAGCGGCTGGGAAGACCTGGTGGTGGCCGGCGGCGTGGAGAGCATGAGCCGCGTGCCGATCGGCGCCGACGGCGGCGCCTGGGCGCAGGACCCGGCCACCAGCCTGGCCACCGGCTTCGTGCCGCAGGGCATCGGGGCCGACCTGATCGCCACGCTGGAGGGTTTCACCCGCACCGACGTCGACGCCTTTGCCGTCATCTCGCAGCAGCGCGCCGCCGCCGCGCGCGCGGCCGGCCACTTCGCCGCCTCGATCGTGCCGGTGACCGACCTGCTGGGCCAGCTGATCCTGGATGAGGACGAATTCATCAAGCCGCGCACCACGGTGGAGGGCCTGGCCGGGCTGCGGCCCTCGTTCGAGCAGCTGGGCGCGATGGGCTTTGACGCCGTGGCGCTGCAGCGCTATCCGCAGGTCGAGCGCATCGAGCACGTGCACCACGCCGGCAACTCCTCCGGCATCGTCGACGGCGCCGCCGCCGTGCTGATCGGCAGCGAGGCCGCCGCCAGGGCGCATGGCCTGACGCCGCGCGCGCGCATCGTCGCCACCGCCCTGTCGGGCGCCGACCCGACCATCATGCTCACCGGCCCCATGCCGGCGACGCGCAAGGCGCTGGCCAAGGCGGGCCTGGCGATCGAGCAGATCGACCTGTTCGAGGTCAACGAGGCCTTTGCCGCCGTGCCGATGAAGTTCATGAAGGACCTGCAGGTGCCGCACGAGAAGGTCAACGTGAACGGCGGCGCCATCGCCATGGGTCATCCGCTGGGCGCCACCGGCGCCATGATCCTCGGCACCCTGATCGACGAACTGCACCGGCGCGGCCTGCGCTACGGCCTGGCAACCCTGTGCGTGGGTGGCGGCATGGGCATTGCCACCGTGGTGGAAAGGGTGTGACCTCTGCGCGTCGCGCCGCGGCTTTCCCTCGAGCGGGTGCACCGGTGTGGTCGGCACCGCGGTCATTCCAGGATTTGAACCCAACCCGTTGCCTGCGCCTGGCCATCCGGCACAGGCAACTCACAAATCAATAGCATCATGAAAACCCTGCGCTACGAACTGAGTCAGGAGCCGTGCGGCACGGTGGCCACCATCACCTTCGACCAGCCGGATTCGCCCGTCAACACCATGTGCGCCGACTGGCAGGACGACATGGCCGCGGTGGCCGGGCAGGCGGCGCGCGACCGCGAGCAGCTCGCCGGCATCATCCTGGCCTCGGCCAAGCGCACCTTCTTCGCCGGTGCCGACCTGAACAGTGTGATGCGCCTGACGGCGGCCGACGCACCGGCGGTGTATGCCGGCATCGAGCGCCTGAAGCAGGCCTTCCGCACGCTCGAGACCCTGGGCCTGCCGGTGGTCGCCTGCATCAACGGCAGCGCCCTGGGCGGCGGCTGGGAGCTGGCCCTGGTGGCGCAGCATCGCATTGCCGTCGACGACGCCCGCATCCAGCTGGGCCTGCCCGAGCTGACGCTGGGCCTGATCCCGGGTGCCACCGGCATCACCAAGATGACACGCCTGCTTGGATTGATGGAGGCGCGCCCCTTCATCATGGAGAGCCGGCTGTTCGGCCCGCGCGAGGGCCACGAGCTGGGTCTGGTGCACGAACTGGTGCCGGCCGGCGACGGCGCCGCGGCGGCGCTGCGCGCGCAGGCACTGGCCTGGATCGCGGCCAATCCACAGGCGCAGCAGCCCTGGGACGCCAAGGGCTACCGGATCCCCGGCGGCACGCCGGCAAGTCCGAAGATCGCCGGCGCGCTGGTGGTCGCGCCCGCCATGCTGACGGCCAGGACACATGGCAAATACCCGGCGCCCGAGGCGGCCCTGTCGGCCATGGTCGAGGGTGCCCAGGTTGACTACGACACCGCCACCCGCATCGAGAGCCGCTACCTCGCCCAGCTGATGACGGGCCCGGTGGCGCGCAACATGATCAACACCTTCTTCTTCGACCTGAACGCCGTCAAGGGCGGCCAGTCGCGTCCGCCGGGCGTGCCGCGCTGGCGGCCGCAGCGAGTCGGCATCCTCGGCGCCGGCATGATGGGCGCCGGCATCGCCTGGGTGCAGGCAAGCCGCGGCATCGCCACCGTGTTGAAGGACGTGTCGGTCGAGCGGGCCGAGCAGGGCAGGGCCTACAGCGCCAGGCTGGCGCAAAAGCGCGTGGACAAGGGCCGCATGAGCCCGATGGAGCAGCAGGCGCTGCTCGCGCGCATCGTGCCGACCGCCGACGCCGCCGACCTGCAGGGCTGCGAGCTGATCATCGAGGCCGTGTTCGAGAACCGCGACCTCAAGGCCCAGGTGACGCAGGAGGCCGAGCCGCGGCTGGCCGAAGGTGGCTTCTTCGCCAGCAACACCAGCACCCTGCCGATCAGCGGCCTGGCCCAGGCCAGCCGCGACGCGCGCCGGTTCATCGGCATCCACTTCTTCAGCCCGGTGGACAAGATGAAGCTGGTCGAGATCATCCGCGGCCGGCAGACCGACGACGAGACCGTGGCGCGCGCCTGTGACTACGTGCTGGCGCTGGGCAAGCTGCCGATCGTGGTCAACGACTCACGCGGCTTCTACACCAGCCGCACCTTCGGCACCTACATCATGGAAGGCGCGGCCATGCTGGGCGAGGGCATCCCCGCCGCCGCGATCGAGAACGCCGCCGTGCAGGCCGGCCTGCCGGTGGGCCCGCTGGCGGTGCTGGACGAGACCGCGCTGTCGCTGTCGGTGCACGTGCTCGACCAGACCCGCGCCGACTTCAAGGCCGAAGGCAAGACCTACGCCGCCACGCCCGGCGAACTGCTGGTCGAGCGCATGGTGAAGGAGCTGCAGCGCCCCGGCCGTGCCGGGGGCGGCGGTTTCTACGACTACCCGCAGGGCGCGAAGAAGCACCTGTGGCCCGAGCTGAGCGCCCTGTTTGAAAAGCCGGACGTTGCCTGGAGCGTGCAGGACATCCAGGACCGCCTGCTCTATCGCCAGTCGGTCGAGACCGCGCGCTGCCTGGCCGAGGGTGTGCTCACCAGCGCGCACGACGCCAACATCGGGTCGATCTTCGGCATCGGCTTTCCGGCCTGGACCGGCGGCGCCCTGCAGTTCATCTACGGCCAGGGCATCGAGGCGTTCGAAAAGCGCTGCGGCGAGCTGGCGGCGCGTCATGGCGCCGGATTCGACCTCGGCAATGACGCGGGCGCCGCGATCCGCCGGTTTGCGCCGCGCTACTGAGCCTCGCCTGCCGGCGGCGACGGCGCGATCAACCGCACCGTGGGGAAATAGCTTCGGTAGCGTGACGTGTCTCGCGTCAGGATCGGCTGCTCGGTGACCGCTGCGTGGGCGCCGATGAAGAAGTCGCTGAGCACATTGGTCTTGGTGCCGCCGCGCCGGCGGTATTGCGCGAATGCCTTGCCTGCCAGGAACAGCGCAGGGCGTGGAATTTCCAGCACGGGCAACGCCATGTCGTTCAGCACGGCGTCCAGCGCCTCGAAGCTGGAGAAAGCCAGCGACAGCTCGGCGTAGATGACCGGGTTGATCGCCAGCCGATGCAATTGCGACTGTGCGCGCAACTGGTGCAGCGACCAGTCGACCCAATCGGGGTCGTCTTCCAGCACGTCCAGCAGGACGTTGGTATCGACCAGCATCAGCTGTCGCGCAGCAGGGCCATCAGCGTGTCGGTGCGCCAGGGGATGTCGGCCTTGCCGCGTGCGGCTTCGAAGCGATCACGCTGGCCCTCGCAGGGCGCATCGGCGCGTCGCAAGACCACGCGCCCCTGCTCGTCCAGATCGAAATCCACGCGCGAACCGGGTGTCAGGCCGAGCGCATCGCGGATCAGCTTGGGAACGGTGACCTGACCTTTGACGGTGATCGTGCTCATGGACGTTGTTGAGTATTACGTAATTTATCATTGTAATACTTTGCCGCACGGGACGTCGGAAACTGCTTCCATCTTGAACCGTGACCTTGGCGAAGCTCTCGGGTTTGCGGCCCCATGACCGGCCCGGTGGTGTTCAGGCCACCCTTCGATGGCGAGGCTTGGCAGTCACTCGTGCTGCAGCGCCTTGATCGGGTTCATGCGCACCGTGCCGGGCAGCCGCCGAACACCAGGATCAACCCCGGTCGGCTCCATCCGCCAAATGGCATAAGGGTTTGCACGTTGGTGTGAGCTGGGGCCGCTCAATATCATTGCTCCCACAAGACGAACAACCAGGAAATCAGGGGGATCCGCCATGGGAGGGATGGGCAAATGGATGGTGCCGCCGGCGTTGGCGGCGGTGCTCATGTTCGGGGCGTGCTCGGACGGCACGATCTCAGCGGAAGAAGAGCCAGCAGAGCAGGAGGACGTGATCTGCAACGGCGAGGTGCTCGGGCCTGGGGCGTGCTCGGACGACACCATCCCACCGGAAGAAGAGCCGGCAGAGCAGGAGGACGTGATCTGCAACGACCAGGTCGTCCCCAAGCCCGGCCAGCTGGGCCAGGCGGCGGCGGACGAACCTTTCACCTACCGCTCGCTCGACGGTGAGATCGTCGTGATCATCGACCAGCACAAGATCACCACGACGGTGCGTTGCACGAACACGGTGGAGGTCTGGGGCGATCCGCACGAGAACCTGAACGGCAAGCACATCAAGGACTGGCTCGACCCGGGGCTGCGTCGCACCTTTCTGCTGCCCGGCGACCTGAAGATCACGATGTCCGCTGACGGACCCCAGCGCGTCGTGCACACCACCAGCATCTACGACGGCGGTCAGTGCTTCGAGATCGACAACAACACCAACACGCTGCGCCATCGCTGCGCGGATGCGGCCGAGGCGGCGCAACGCGAAGCTGATGAAACCGACGGCGAGACTGCCGAAATCACGGTGTCCGTCGAGACCGACGTGCTGACGTTCACCAACGTCTACGACGAGCAACCGGACGCCGAGGGTGGGCCGCCGGTGAAGGTTTATGAGACGGTGCCGCTCGCAACATCGGGTGGCTTTGCGGATCCGAAGAAGGTCAATGATCTGTTCGACGATCCGCGCCTGGCAGCGACCTGATTCGGGACGCGTGGCGCGTTGGTTTTTGGGGTGTGGACGCCCCGCAGCATGAGGCGCGCCCTGGTGGCCGGATGGCGTGTCGCACGCCCAGCGCGCGCCCGCCGCATACTCACTCGTGCTGCAGCGCCTTGATCAGGTTCATGCGCGCCGCACACTGCCCGACGAGCTGCCCAGGGCCACCGGCCGGCGGCTGCCGCTGCTGGTGGTCGGCAGCGCACAGCAGGGCCTGCAGTGGATAGCCCGCCATCTCGATGGCTGGGTCACCTACTTCCGCCCGTTGGCGCAGCAACGGCCCCGCATCGACCTCTGGAATCGCAGCGTCCAGTCCACGGCCGAAGGCGCGTTCTCGCCCTTCATCCAGTCGATGTTCATCGACCTGGCCGACGCTCCGGACACCGCGCCGTCTCCGATCTTTCTGGGCTACCGCCTCGGGCGCCACCCGTTGATCGAGCAATTGTGCGCATTCGCCGACGCCGGCGTGCATCACGTCACCTTCAACCTGCGGCACAGCGTGCGGCCCGCGGATGAAGTCCTGCAGGGACTGGCCGAGTTCGTGCTGCCGCTGTTTCCGTCGTTGCCGCCGCCCGTCTCCGAGACAATTCAGTGAGGACACACCACTCATGACCGACCATCACGCCCAGCTCGATGCGCTCGCGGCCGCCTTGCGACCGCTGCACAAGGCACTGCTCGAACACGAGGCCGAACGCCTCGGCCTCGTGCCCGGCTCTTTCCAGTTGCTCGACCTCACCGCCAAACACCCGGAGTTGGCCTGGCTGCGCCAGTTGTCGCAGGCGATGGCCGATCTCGACGCACGACGCGATGCCGTGGATGCGCCGATGACCGCCGATGACGGTCGCGCTTGGCGGCGCCGTATCGAAGGGCTCGTCGGCCCTGCGCCGACAGCCGCGCCGGAGTTTCGCGGTCGCTACCTGCAGCGTCTGCAAGATTCGGTGCCGGTCGCTTCCGCACACGGGGCATTGCGTGCCGCACTTCTGCCCTTGCCCCAGGGTGGTTTGCAAGCATTCATGGCAACACCTCCCAAAGCCGCCCCATAAACCAGGGGCACAGTGGCTCACCTGGCGTACTTCTTCGCACCAGCGACACAAACCAGAGCCGCCACAGTGACCACCAGCATCATCCAGCTCACCTTTTCCTGAAGCAGCAGCGCAGCCAGCCCGAACCCCATGAAGGGCTGCAACAACTGGAGCTGTCCGACTGCCGCGATACCCCCATGTGCCAGGCCGCGATACCAGAACACATAGCCAAGCAACATGCTGAACACTGACACATAGGCGAGGCCGATCCACGATGGAATGCCCACATGATCAAAAGAAGCGGGGATAGTCAGCCACGTGATCGGCAGCATGATCGGCAGCGACAGCACCAGTGACCAGCTGATCACCTGCCACCCACCCAGCGTGCGGGACAGGCGTGCGCCTTCGACGTAGCCCAGGCCGCAGACGACGATCGCCGCCAGCATCAACAAGTCACCCCGCAGGGAAGCCTCGCCGTCGCCCATCAGTGCGTAACCGACGACAGATACTGCTCCGACGAGCGAGAACAACCAGAATGGCGCGCGCGGGCGCTCACCGCCGCGAATCACCGCGAAGATCGCGGTGCAAAGAGGCAGCAATCCCAGGAAAACGATCGAACGGGCGGACGTGATGTGCTGCAGCGCCAGCGCCGTCAACAGCGGAAAGCCGACCACACCGCCCAGGGCAGAGAGGGCAAGGGATGGCAAATCCGCAAGCTTCGGGCGCGGTTGGCGCAGCAGCACCAGAAGCACCAGGCTCAGCACGGTGGCGATGGTGGCCCGTGCGCAGGTCAGAAATGTCGGGTCGAAGTCGGCAACGGCCACGCGGGTTGCGGGCAGCGATCCCGCGAAAACCGCCACGCCGATAAACCCGTTGATCCAGCCGCTCGTTGCTCGCTCCATCAGGAACTCCTTGGTTGAGGGCTCCAAGTAGAGCCCGGACGGGATGAGTCGAGCAAGGCACAATCCAATACAGATCAAAGTAACTGTGTTGCATGCAACACCAATACGGTTGAGGGAAAACATGGAACGAAGCGGCACGCGGATCGACGCGGTCATGGCGGAAATCCAATCGCGGATCGCATCGCGCACCTATCTGCCGGGGACTCGCCTGCCTTCCGTGCGCGCCCAGGCCCGCGCCATGGAGGTTTCGATTTCGACCGTGGTGGAGGCCTATGAGCGACTGATGGCCGAAGGCATCATTGTTTCGCGCCCAGGGTCGGGGTTCTATGTGGCCGGACCGATCGCACCGCTCGCTCTGGCACAACTCGGCCCCAGGCTTGATCGGGAGGTCGATCCGCTGTGGGTCTCTCGCCAGTCGCTGGAAACGGACGCCACTGCCCTCAAACCGGGATGCGGCTGGCTACCCTCCGCGTGGCTGTATGAGAAAGGAATACGCCGCGCCCTGCGTGCGCTGGCACGTAGCGACGCACTGGAACTGACGGAGTACGCCACGCCTCTGGGCCATCCTGCACTACGCCAGTTTCTTGCGCGGCGACTGGCCAACGCGGGCGTCGAGGCCGCTCCTGAGCAGATCATACTGACAGATTCGGGAACGCAGGCTATCGACATGATTTGCCGTTTTCTGCTGGAGCCCGGCGACACCGTGCTGGTGGATGACCCTTGCTATTTCAACTTCCATGCCTTGCTCAAGGCGCATCGCGTGCGGGCCGTAGGAGTGCCCTATACGCCGAACGGGCCTGACGTGGAACGGTTCGCGGTCGCATTGAAAGAACATTCTCCCAGGCTCTACATCACCAATTCAGGCATCCACAATCCTACGGGCGCGACGCTTTCTCCCGTGACTGCGCACCGGCTCCTGAAAGTGGCCGACAGCTCCGATCTGGTGATCGTTGAGGACGACATTTGGACGGACTTCGAGATCAGCCCCGCACCAAGGTTGGCGGCCTTTGACGGCCTCTCGCGGGTGATCCAGATTGGCAGTTTTTCCAAGACCATCTCGGCCTCGCTGCGCTGCGGCTATATCGCGGCACGAAGGGATTGGATAGAAAGCCTGGTTGACCTGAAAATCGCCACGACCTTCGGGGGCGGGCGGCTGGCCGCTGATGCGGTGCTGATGGCATTGACGGGCAGCGGCTACCGCAAGCATATGGAGACGGTTCGGCAACGGCTGGCAACGGAAAGGGTAAAGACCATTGCACGGCTCGACGCCCTTGGCATCAAGCCCTGGCTGGTTCCCCAGGCGGGTATCTACCTTTGGTGCCGACTGCCGGAAGGCATGGGCGCCGCAACCATTGCGCGAACCTGCCTGAAGGATGGCGTGGTGCTGGCACCGGGCAATGCTTTCAGCTTGTCATTGAGCGCGAGCGACTTCTTGCGCTTCAACGTTGCGCAGTCCACCGACGCCAGGGTTTTCGACGTGCTGGCGCGCGCGCTTTCCGCATAGAGCCGCATCGCCGGGTAGAGGCCCGGCAGCCCGGTAACCAGTTGCCACACACGTGCCTCGACCTCTACCGCCTCACCACATGCGCTTCAGCGTGGCGTCGCGCTGGACGAAGTGGTGATACAGCGCCGCCCCCGCGTGCAGGGCGAACAGCACGACCAGCAGACGCGCGCCGAGCCCGTGCGGCGCGCGCGGCAGCACCTCGTGGAAGTCAGGCATCACGACACCCGGTTCGCCGAAGACGGCCGGGCCCGCACCACTCAGGACCATCATGCCGATGCCGCTGGCGATCATGCCAAAGATGACCACCAGCAGGGCCACGTGGACGACGCGCGCCAGTCCGTTCTGCCAACGCGGCAGCTCGGCCAGCGGCGCGGGTTTGCGGTCGAAGCGCCACCAGAGTACCCGAAACACGGTCAGCAGCAGGACGGCGATGGCCGTCGGAACATGCACGCGCAGCAAGGCGGCCTTGGCCAGCGCATCCGGCGCATCCGCGGCCCGAAAGCCGGTGACGAGCAGCAGCAGGATCAGCGCCGCGCTCAGCCAATGCACCCATACCGCGATCAAGCCGTATCGGTCCGAAGAACTCTTGAGTCTTGCCATGTGAATCACTCCTGGTCAACGCTGCTGAATCAGGTCCGTTCGTGCGCCACATACTCACGCACCGTGATCGGGTGTATCGACGGAACGCCATCAATAACCGGCGAACTTCTCCGCATGCACATTCTTCTGGTTGACGCCCGCATCCTTGAGCACCTCTTCCATCGCCGACACCATCGCGGGTGGCCCGGCGACATAGAAGATCGGGGCGGTCAGGTCGCCCACGTGCCTGGCGAGCATCTCGGCGTTGATGTAGCCGTGCTCCGCGACACCATCCGCCAAGGAAGCACCGCCCTCGGTGAAGGTCGGGATCAGCTTGAAGCGCGGGTTCTTCTGTTCGAGTTCGCGCAGCTCGGCGAGGTAGGCGGCGTCCTCGGGCCTGCGGTTGCTGTAGAACAGGAACAGCTGGTGTTGCAACCCTCGGTTCGAGGCATCCAGCACCATGCTGCGGAACGGCGTGACGCCAATGCCGCCTGCCAGAAAGACCGCCGGTCGATTCGCGTCATCGTGTAGTGCCAGATCGCCGTAGGGGCCTTCGATCTGGACGACAGCCCCAGTGTTCGCGGCCGCGAGGTGACGCTTGAAGCGGGTATTGGTCTGCCGCATCGCGATCTCCAGCTCGGCCTCTTGCGGCGCGCTGGCGATGGAGAAGGTCCGGAGCCGGCCCTTGCTGTCCGCTTCCTTCAAATCGGGAATGGCGACGTATACGGACTGCCCGGCCGCGAACTGGAAGCCTTCGGGCCTGCTCACGCGGAACGCCCGCGTGTCCCTGGCGAGCTCCTTGCTGCCTGCCAGCCGGGCAGCGAGAGTGGCCGCGGGCCGCAGGAAGCTCTTGCGCCGCCACTGGGTCAGCGCCATGCCGTCGCGCATGCTCAGGCCCAGCAGCGTGATGTTGGCCGCGCCCGCGATCAGCTCCACGATCTGCACGGTGTAGAAGGTCGCATCGAACTCGCCTGCTCTGGCCTTGAAGGCGAGGAACAGCGCTGCCGGAATCAGCACGACGATGCCGTTGGCGGCAATGAAGGGCATGCGCTTGAGCTTGGTGCCGACCGGGCCCGTGCGCTGCCCCTTGGACAGGAAAAAGCCGGAGCCGCCGGTGGCCGCCAGTGCCGGGATCAGCAGGATGAAGCCCCAGGGGATGGCCGTCTTGACCGCAGTCACTACCGCCTGGGAGGCGAACAGCTCGGAAATGACGGTCGAGAGCCAGAAGGTCGCGATCGTGAGAATGGCGATCAGACCGGCGAGTGGATGAATGATTCTTGGCATCGTGATTTCCTTTTTTTCATGTGGTGCAGATGCCAGCCACGGCGATCTTCTGGAACAGACGCGGGGCGGCGGCAGCAGATGACGGATGGGCGGAAGTTTTTTCCAGAAGCTTCAGGAGAGGCATCTGGAACTCCCGTTCATGGGGGCGGGGCGAATGCGCTCAGCTTGATGGCTCGTTCTCATAAAACTGCGACAGCACCGAGAGCACCCGAACCGCTACATCCAGATCGACGGCGGTGAACCCGGTGGCCATCTTCTGCACGTGCTTGTTCCATCGATCGTCGATGGCGTCATAGGTGGTCTGCCCGACCTCGGTGAGCGCGTACAACGGTGACCGCTTGTGCGCGGGATTGGGCAGAGGCTGGATCAGCCCCTCGCCGACCAGCAGGTTGATCTGTTTCAGGACGCCTTGCCGGGTCACCCCCATCGTTGCGGCAATCTGCGGGATGTTGGGTGGCTGCGGTGCCAGGGCGATGGCCCCGAGCACCTGCCAGCGCGCGGTGGTCAGCCCGTGCGGTTGACTGAAGTGATTGCCCCACTCGACAAGCTGGCCGTTCAGCCTGAAAACGGACAGCGATATGGTGGTCAAATTGTCTGCCTTGGTTGGATTCATGATTGCCCCTTTATTGACAACGAGTTTACGTTATAGGAAACTGGTTGTCAATAACGCATCATCCCGGCGACATCATGCCGAGGCAGAACTCCTTCTTCACATTCAGCACGGGACGGTCGAGCCATGCGGATTCGCTACCTTCGTTGCTTTCTTGCAATGGCCGAATGAAACGACGCCTTGGCATTGCTCTCGCCCTGTTCGGAGCCGTGCTGGCGTCGGCGGGAGCGCTTCTCCAGGCACTCATGCCGTCGCTACCGCCGCTCGAAGGCCGCACGTCATCCACCTTCTTCGTGGATACGGGCGCAACGCAGCTGGCCGCAGCCATACAGCCGCTCGCAAGGGCGCACCACCCGAAATCCGGTGTCCACCCGTTGCGCGATTCGCGGGAAGCGTTCGCCGCCCGGGTGCTCATGGCGCACGCCGCCGAGCGCTCGCTCGACGTGCAGTACTACATCTGGCGCAACGACACGTCGGGCACCCTGCTCCTTTCGGCGCTGTGGGTGGCCGCGGAACGCGGCGTGCGGGTGCGGCTGCTCCTGGACGACAACGGCAGCTCCGGCCTCGATTCAACGCTCGCCCTGCTCGACGCGCATCCGAACATCGAGGTGCGGCTGTTCAACCCGTTCGCGCTGCGCAGTCCGCGCTGGCTTGGCTACCTGACCGACTTCTCCCGGCTCAACCGACGCATGCACAACAAGTCCTTCACCGCGGACAACCAAGTCACGATCATCGGCGGCAGGAACGTGGGGGACGAGTATTTCGGCGCCGCCGACGAGATGGTGTTCTCGGATGTCGACGCCCTGGCGATCGGCCCCGTCGTGACGGACGTTTCGCGGGACTTCGACCGCTACTGGGCCAGCCAGTCGTCGTACCCGGTGGCGCGGCTGCTGCCGCCCGCCGCGCCGCAGGCGGCGAACCGGCTGCAGGATGCGGCATCGCTCATCGAGCGCGATCCGGCGGCAGCGGGCTACGTGAACGCCGTGCGCGAGCTGCCCTTCCTGCGCGAGCTGCAGGAAGGTCGGCTGGAATTCACCTGGGCCGCCACGCGCATGATCAGTGACGATCCCGCCAAGGGTCTCGGCCTGGCCACACGCGATACGCTGTTGTCAGCGAAGCTGGGCGCCCTCTTCGGCGAACCCGGCGCGCGGATCGACATCGTCTCCGCGTATTTCGTGCCCGGCAAGGAGGGCACTGAATACCTGTCTTCCATGGCGCGCCGCGGCGTGGCCGTGCGGGTGCTCACCAATTCGCTGGCCGCCACGGACGTCGCCGCCGTGCACGCGGGCTACGCCAAGCGCAGGCGGACGCTGCTGGAAGCCGGCGTCGCGCTCTTCGAACTGAAGGGCTCGCCGGTGCCTCGCGCCAGACACGCCTTCGGCGGCAGCAACTCGTCCAGCCTGCACGCCAAGACGTTCGCGGTCGACGGTGCCCGCGTCTTCATCGGCTCGTTCAACTTCGATCCGCGCTCCACCGAGCTCAACACCGAGATCGGCTTCGTGATCGAGAGTGCGTCACTGGCGCAAACGCTCGCCGCCGCACTTGACGACAGCATCGCCGCCGGGCGCAGCCTCGAGGTGCGGCTGTCGGACGACGGCGACCTGTACTGGCTGGAACGTGGCGCGATGGAAGTCATCCGCCACGAGACGGAACCACGAACCACGGTCTGGCAACGAGCGCTGGGCCGCATCATCGGGTGGCTGCCGCTTGAATGGCTGCTGTAGATGCTCGTGAGCCAGCACGGGGAAGGCAACGGTCGATTCCCAGGCGGCGCAGTTCAGATGCCGCGGCCCGGGTGGCGCGGTGCCAGGGCGATGACCCCGAGAACTTGCCAGCGCACGGTGGCCAACCCGTGCGGTTGACCGCAGTGATCGCCCTACTCGGTGAGTGGACCGTTCAGGCTGAAAACGGACGGCGAAATGCGGGTCAGCCTGCCCGCCCCGATTGAATTCATAACCGTCTTTATATTGACAACCAGTTTCTATTATAGTAAACTAGTTGTCAATCAATCGATACCGGGATGGCACCATGTCGAGGCAGTCTTTCTTCTTCATATCCGCGACGCACATCGATCGGATGAAACAAAGCGAAAAGAAACGCGACCCTACCGAGATGCAGTCCAGCACGACGAACGGCACCATAAGAGCCATGTTCAACCCCCCCTTCGAAACCAGGAGAATCCTCATGAAAACCGGAACCAGACGAATCCTCATCGCCCTGACCAGCGCGACCCTATTGCTCGGCGGCCTGACCGCTTGCGGAACCCGTGGGCCCGGTGGGCCGGGCGGCTGGAGTGACGCGCGCGTCACCGAAATGAGCGGCAAGATGGTCGAGCGCATCGGCGACAAGCTCGATCTCAACGCCGAGCAGAAGCTCAAGCTCGAAGCGGTTGCCACCGAGATGCAGGCCCAGCGCAAGGCTTTCCGCGGCGACAGCGCGAATCCGCGCGACGACTTCAAGGCCTTGATCGCCGGCGACAAGTTCGACCGCGCCGGGGCGCAGGCGCTGCTGGAGCAGAAGACGGCCGCCGTGCAGCAGCAGGGACCGAAGGTGCTGACGGCACTGGCCGACTTCTACGACAGCCTGACGCCCGAGCAGCAGCAACAGGTGCGCGAGCGCCTGGACCGCGGCGGCGGCTGGGGTTGGGGTCGGCGTGGCCCCGGCTTTTGACCGCCACCGACCATGCATCGCGTCCTTCTGATTGACGACGATGCGCAGCTCGGCCCGCCGCTGGGCACGTATTTCCAGCGCTTCGAGCTGCAGTTGACGCAGGCCACCACGCCCAGCGATGGGCTGGCTCGCCTGCGCAACGGCGCGTTCGACGTCGTCGTCCTGGACGTCATGCTGCCCGAGATGGATGGCTTCGAGGTGTGCCGCACGATTCGCCGCGACAGCGACATTCCCATCATCATGCTGACCGCCCGGGGCGAGGTGATGGACCGGGTGGTGGGGCTCGAGCTGGGTGCCGACGACTACCTGCCCAAGCCGTTCGAGCCCCGCGAACTGGTGGCGCGGCTGCAGACCGTCTTGCGGCGATTCAAGCCGTCGCGTCACGTTGAGGCCGCTGCATCCGAGGACAGCCCTTCAGCGCTGGCGTTCGATGGGCTGACGATCGATACCTCCCGGCGCAGCGTGTTGCGTCTGGGCGAGGAGGTGGAACTCACCGGCACCGAATACGAGCTGCTGCTCCTGCTCGCACGCGAGCCCGGCCGGGTATTCAGCCGCGACGACATTCTCAATCGCCTGCGCGGGCAGGAAGCCGATCTCTTCACACGCGCGGTGGACGTTACCGTCAGCCGCCTGCGCAAGAAGCTCGAACCGCTGGACTGCATCAAGACCCTGCGCAACGCGGGCTACGCGCTGGCGCTGCGCAAACAGGCGGGAACATGAGCATGAGCGCAGACCTCAGCCTGGCCGCTCGCCTGCGGCAGTTCCGGCGGCGCAGCATGCACTCGATCAAGCTGCGCATGGTGCTGGTGTTTCTGCTGCTGGCCGCCTCGCTCACGGTGGTTTTCTTCGTCGGCGCCCAGCGGATGCTTTCCACGGGCTGGCGCGAAGCGGCACGCCCGCTGCTGACGGACTACGTGGATCGGCTGGCCGCCGACATCGCTGGCGATGGCCCCCCCAGCGTGGCACGCGTGCAAGCCTTGGCCGAGCGCCTGCCGTTGACGGTGCGCATCAGCGGCCCGCAGGTCAACTGGCCCTCGCATCCCGGCCCGGAATCCATGAAGCGGGCGCGCGGCCGGCCGGATGGAAATCCCGGCGGCTACGGGCCCGACTGGGCACCTCTCGTCCAGCGCACCACTGCCGATGGCCACACCCTGACCTTCGGCATCGAGGCCGGGGCCTTCGAGCGCCGTCCGCAACGCTTGGGCTACGTGCTGGCCGTACTGTTGCTGCTGACCTTGATGGCATGGCTGTATGTGCGTCACCTGCTGGGGCCGCTCGATGCCATCGGCGCTGGCGCGCGGCGCTTCGGTGCGGGTGATTTCTCCGAACCCATTCCAGCCCGTTTCGCCCGCAACGCCAGTGAGCTGGGCGAATTGGCCACCACGCTCAACACCATGGGGCAGGACATCCACCAGATGCTCGAGGCCAAACGCGCGCTGCTGCTGGCCATCAGTCACGAGCTGCGCAGCCCCCTGACGCGGGCACGCCTTCATGCCGAATTGCTGCCCGAATCCGCTGAGCTGCGCCCACAACGCGATGCCTTGCTGCGCGACCTGCAGGAAATGGCCCTGCTGATCAGCGACCTGCTGGAGAGCGAGCGCCTGGCCGGGCGCCATGCGGCCCTGCAACGCGAGCCGACCGAACTTGCGTCCCTGGCCCTGGCCGTGGTGCAGGACCTGGCCGTGCGGCATGCCACGGCCGAGCGGGTCGGCATCGACGGGGAGATCGATCTGCCCAGGCTGGACCTCGACCCCGGCCGCATGCGCCTGCTGCTGCGCAACCTGCTCGACAATGCGCTGCGGCACGGCGCCGCCGCCGGCCAGGCGCCCGAGGTGCGCTTGCGGCGGACCGGCGATGGCGGCGTGGCGATCGAGGTGCGAGACTACGGCCCGGGTGTTCCGGAGCCGCAACTGGGCCAGCTCGCCCATGCGTTCTACCGCCCGGACGGCGCCCGCACACGCGCGGCCGGCGGCGTGGGCCTGGGTTTGTATCTGTGTCGCCTGATCGCGCAGGCGCACGGCGGCACGTTCGAGGTCCGCAACGCCAACCCGGGTCTGTCTGTGCGCGTCACGCTCCCGGCCTGAGAGTCGGCGCCTGCATCGGCGGCGGCAGAACCGTCCATCAACTTCCAAGGACGTCCAACGCGCGTCTATCTTTCTACTGCTTGGCTGTTGATCTCCTTCTCCAATGCGGTCAGGCGCTCGACGATGCGATCGAAGGTCAAGGTTTCGCCGTAGAACATCTGGGCATCCAGCATGGCCTGGTAGTCTCGTTGCAGCGCATTGAGCAACGCGGCATCGGGAATCAGCCGCAGGCCACCTGCCTGGCACAGTTCGTAGTGGCTGAACCCGCTGCGGTAGAAGGTCTCCTTGATGCGCAGCACATCACTCAGCAACTCGGTATCGGCCAGCGCCTTGCGCCCCACTTCGTGATCGGCCAGACGCGCCAGGTCATACCAATGCCGCGATAGCCGCTCGGCGCCGACGCGCAGGTCGGGACGATAGCACTCGACATGGATCAGCGTGGCTTTTTCCCAGAATGTGCGTATCGGCGACAGCACCGCCACCTGGGCAGTCGGGAACGCCAGCCCCGGCACGTGGGCAGCCACATCCGGCACGATCGTCATGGTGTCCTGCGGCAGCGTGGCGTTGCGTCCGCCAAATTCGAGCAGGACGCTCGGCCGCAGGTAGGCATCCGTGTTCTCCACCGCGCTGGGGTAGTACAGCCAGAGCTTCTCCGCGTCATCGCTGACCTCGATGACGACTTCATGCGCTGGGAGCGCTTGCGCCATCGCTTCTCTCAGGGCCGGCACCAGTTCGTTGGCGGCATGCTTTACCAAGGCCACCTTGAGCGCATCGGACAGCTTCTTGCGCCGGGTGTTGGAAAGACCCGAGAGATCAGGCACATCGGCCACCAGACTTCGGTAGTCGATGGTGACGTCGATGTCCTCAGAGAAACGCTCGATGGCCCGATAGACCTTGGACAGCGACGTGCCTCCCTTGAACGCCATCGGCTTGCGATTCGGCAGCGCGAACAGGATGCCCAGCACTTGGCAGAGCCAGATGTCTTTTTCCAGAATTTCTGCGCGGCGGCCCAGTACTGGTGCCAGGCTGTGCAACAGCTCGGCCTGCTCGGCCAGGGGCAAATCGAAGTAGTGCACCGTGGATTCAGGCATGGGCCAGTTCGCTTCGCTCGTAGCGGATCAGGGCTTCCACCATCCAGGCCGGCATCGACGCCTTGGCACCACTCAGCACCTCAAACTCGTCCGCCGGCAGCCTCTTCGCGATCTGCTTGAACGTATCTGATGTGACCTGGTTTCTTCCCAAGTACCAGAGGGCCGACAGCGCTTGCCCTGCAGGTCGGCCCGCCAGTGCCAGTTTGCGCGGTGCCACGTGCTGCAGTCGGACGATCAGTTTGCCCAGCCTGATCTGGCGCGAGGAGCCCGTGGTATGAAAAACCGTTTGCGCCGGCATCTGCGTGGACAGGCCCAGGCGCCGTGCGGCTTCCGCCCCGTGAACCTCGATCGTCGCCCCTTCAGCCTCGGCCACCGCCCGCGCCACCTGCTCGGGCGCGGGCATCGACTTGATGCCGAGCCGCCCGGCTTTGGGCACGACATACAGGCCATGACCGATACGCTCGACGCTGCCCGCCTTCGCCAGCCGCATCAAGGCCTGATCGATGGCCGCACGCGAACCCAGCCCCGCGAACAATGCGGGGGAGAAGGGTTCGCCCGCGGGTTGCGCGGCGATGCGTTCACGGATGGCTTGGGACGTGTTCATGGGTGAGTTGATCTGAATTGTTAGATATTTTAATGAAAAATCTAACATTTGTCCTCACTTCGTCCAGGGACAATACGGGGTAGCTGGTTCTTGCCAAGCTCTCCGACAGGGCCGCCCGGTCACAGCCTCAATGCAAGCATGCGCTCAGGCCTGAAGCGAGATCCTTGTCGATCTGTTGGCGCGACTTGTTCACCAGCCGGGCAAACTCCGGCAGAGGGAGGTTGTGCGACTGGCCGAAAGATGCGCCAGCGTTCCGTCATGTCTCGGCAAATGTGCAGCAGATCGCAAGATTGGCCGCCCGGCACCGCGCTGCGGGTGCTGGCCGCCTTGCGACCTGCCGTGCGGCGATGACTCACTCGTGCCGCAGCGCCTCGATCGGGTCCATACGCGCCGCGCGCCGCGCCGGAAAGTAGCCGAACAGCACGCCGATGCCGGCCGAGAAGACGAAGGACAGCGCGTTGATGCCGGGCTGGAACACGTAGGGCACCTGCATCAGCCCGGCCAGCAGCACGGACGCGGCGCTGGCCAGCACGACGCCGATCAGGCCGCCCAGGCTGGACAGCACCACGGCCTCGATCAGGAACTGCAGCAGCACCTCGCGCTCCAGCGCGCCGATGGCCAGGCGCAGGCCGATCTCGCGCGTGCGCTCGGTCACGCTGACCAGCATGATGTTCATCACGCCGATGCCGCCCACCAGCAGGCTGACGGCGGCCACCGCGCCCAGCAACATCGTCATCACCTGGGTCGTGCCCGACAGGGTGTCGGCCAGTTGCCGGGTGTCGAGCACGTTGAAGTTGTCGTCGTCGCCGCGCGCCAGCTTGCGCATCTCGCGCAACAGCTCGGACAGGCTGGACTTGACGCGCGCGGGGTCGCTGGCCGTGTCCATCGACACCAGCAGGGTGTTGACCTGGGTGTTGCCGCTGATGCGCCGCTGCAGCGTCTTGATCGGCATCAGCACGACCTCGTCCTGGTCGTTGCCGAACGAGCCCTGGCCCTTGGACTTGAACAGGCCGACCACCTGGCACGGCACCTTCCCCACGCGCAGCGCCTGGCCGATCGGGTCGGCGCCGCCGTAGAGCTGGCGCTGGATGGTGGTGCCGATGATGCACACGGCGGCGCCGGCGCGCAGCTCGCTGTCGCTGAAGGCGCGCCCGGCCGCCAGCTCCCAGTTGCCGGTCTGCAGCCAGGCGTTGGTCGAACCGACCACGCTGCTGCTCCAGTTCTGGCCGCCGGCCACCAGGGTGGCGGCGGCGCGCGCCTCCGGTGCGACGGCGACGATGCCGGACAGCTGGGTGGCGATCAGCTCGGCATCGCTGTCCTTGAACGCCGGCGCCGTGGCGCCGCCGCCGCCCGGGCCCATGCGCTGGCCGGGCCGGATCATCAGCAGGTTGGTGCCCAGGCCGGCGATCTGGGTCTGCACCGCCTCGGTGGCGCCGCGCCCCAGCGTCACCATGGTGATGACCGCCGAGACGCCGATCACGATGCCCAGCACCGTGAGGAAGGAGCGCAGCAGGTTGCGCTGGATCGAGCGCAGGGCCAGCAGCAGGGTGTTCCACAGCATCAGGATGGCTCCGTGGCCGGCGCGGCGAGATGGCTGCCGGGCCGCGTCGGGTGGGCGTTGCGCTCGTCGCTGGCGACCACGCCGTCGACGAAGCGCACGATGCGGTGCGCATAGGCCGCCATCTCGGGCTCGTGCGTCACCATCAGCACGGTGATGCCCTGCTGGTTCAGGCCGGCCAGGAAGGCCATGATCTCGTGGCTGCGCTGGCTGTCGAGGTTGCCCGTCGGCTCGTCGGCCAGCAGCACCGCCGGCTCGGTGACGATGGCGCGCGCGATCGCCACGCGCTGCTGCTGGCCGCCCGACAGCTCGGCCGGGGTGTGGTGCTCCCAGCCCTTCAGGCCGACGGCGTCCAGCGCGCGCGCGGCGGCGGCGTGGCGCGCGGCGGCCGACTCGCCGCGATACAGCAGCGGCAGCTCGACGTTCTCCTGCGCGCTGGTGCGCGCCAGCAGGTTGAAGCCCTGGAACACGAAGCCGAAATGGCGCCGCCGTAGGCGCGCCCGATCGTCGCGCAACAGCGCCTCGACGCGCACGCCCATGAATTCGTAGCGCCCGCCGCTGGGCCGGTCCAGGCAGCCCAGCACGTTCAGCGCGGTCGACTTGCCGGAGCCGCTTGGGCCCATGATGGCGACGAACTCGCCACGCCGGATGTCCAGGTCGACGCCGCGCAGCGCATGGAAGGCGGCGCTGCCTTCGCCATACACCTTGGTGATGCCGCGCAGGCGGATGAAGGGCGGCTCGCCCATGATGCTCAGCGCGCCTTCTGGTCGATGATGACCGGCAGGCCCGCGGCGAGCTGCGCGCCGACGACCTCGGTGCGGCGCCCGTCGCTGATGCCGATCTGCACCGTGGCCGGCACCGGCTGCCCGTCCTGCAGCAGCCAGAGCTGGCGTTCGCCCTCGGGTTCGGCCGCGTCCGTGGTGCGCGGACGCTGTGCTTCGCTGCGCGGCGGCCGCGGCAGCATGCGCGACACCAGGCCGCCGCCGCCGGCCTGGGGGCCGGACATTTCGGCCGGCGCGCTGGCGGGGACGAAGCGCAGCGCGGTGTTGGGCACCAGCAGCACGTCCTTGCGTTCCGTGGCGGTGATGGTGGCGGTGGCCGTCATGCCCGGGCGCAGGCTGAGGTCGGCGTTGTCGACGCTCAGGTCGGTGGCGTAGGTGACGACGTTGTTGGTGATGGTCGAGCCGAAGGACACGCGCTCGACCCGCGCCGGGTAGTGGCGCGTCGGGTAGGCGCTGACGGTGAAGCTGGCGGCCTGGCCTGCCCGCACCGCGCCGACGTCGGCCTCGTCGACGCTGGCTTCCAGCGTCAGCTGGCGCAGGTCCTCGCCCAGAGTGAACAGCGTCACCGCCTGCAGCATGGCGGCGACGGCGTTGCCCGGATCGACCGAGCGCGCCAGCACCACGCCGTCGATGGGCGAGCGGATCGAGGCCTTGGACAGGTTGGTCTCCTCGGTGGCCAGGGTGGCGCGCGCCTGCGCCACCTGGGCGCGCGCGCTGTCGGTGCTGGCCACGGCACGCGCCAGCGCGGCGCGCGCCGTGTCGAGCTCGGTGGCCGAGGGCACGCGCCCCTGCGACAGGCGTGCCACTTCCTCGAAGCGCTGCAGGCTGGCGCGTGCCTCGCGCGCCGTGGCCTCGTTTTGCGCCAGCTGCGCCTGCGCGGCGGTGAGCGCGGCGCGCGCGTGGTTGGCCGCGTCCTGGAACTTGGCGCGGTCCAGCTCCACCAGCACCTGGCCCTTGCTGACCGTGTCGTTGACGTCGACCAGCACGCGGCTGACGGTGCCCGACAGCTCGCTGCCCACCGCCACCGAGCGGGTCGGATTGAGCGTGCCGTTGGCAGTGACGGTGAGCG
The DNA here is from genome assembly GCA_964424045.1 of uncultured Ottowia sp. GTDB lineage: Bacteria > Pseudomonadota > Gammaproteobacteria > Burkholderiales > Burkholderiaceae_C > Ottowia. The sequence continues at coordinate 22,092 of CAYRHV010000012.1, forward strand.
TGATGTCGCCGCGCTCGACCGGTGCCGTCACGTAGACCGGCGCGGCGCGCTCGGCCTGCCGTCCTTGCCACCACCACAGGCCGGCACCGGCGCCGGCCAGCAGCGCCAGGCCGATCCAGAGCGCAGGCCGGCGCCACCAGGGACGCGCGCGGTCGTCGCCCAGCAGGTCGCCGAGGCCGGCGGCGGGTGCGGGCGGCGTGGGAGCCGGGGTGGGCGGGGGCGTCGGTTCAGGCATGGTGATGTCAGCGCGCGGCGGGAGCGTTCGGGACGGTGTCGGAGGATGTGGCGGCAACGGGCGGTGCGGCCGGGTCGGCCGCTTCCGGCGACCAGCCGCCGCCCAGCGCCTTGTACAGGCTTACGTGGTCGGTGGCCAGGCTGGCGCGCACGCTGGCGGCGCTGTCCTGTGCCGACAGCAGGGTGCGCTGCGTCTGTAGCACGGTGTTGAAGTCCACCAGGCCGGCCTGGTATTGCTGGCGCGCCAGCGTGTCGGCTTCGGCAGCGGCCCGGGCGGCGGCGTCCAGGCTGCGGTCGCGCGCGCGGTCGCCCTGCAGCGCCACCAGCGCATCCTCGACTTCCTGCAGCGCCGTCAGCACGCTGGCGCGGTAGGCGGCGTGCGCCTGCTCCAGCACCGCCTGTTGCGCGCGGACGTTGCCGGCGATGGCGCTGCCGTCGAACAACGGCGCCGACAGGCTGGCCATGATCGAGCGCAGCACGCTGCCGCCGCTGGTGAGCGAGCCGAGCGTGAGCGCCTGCAGGCCCAGCGAGCCGCCGAGCTGGAGCGCCGGGTAGCGTGCCGCGTCGGCCTGCGCCACGCGCGCCCAGGCCGCCTGCACCTGGGCCTCGGCCCGGCGCACGTCGGGGCGCTGGCGCAGCGTGTCGGCCGGAAAGGCCAGCACCAGGTCGTCCGGCGGCAGCGGCACCGGGGCCGCGCCCAGTTCGGCCAACTCGCCCGGCGCGCGGCCGCTGAGCACCGCCAGCCGGTGGCGCGCCTGCGCCAGCGCGGTCTGCAACTGCGGCACGCTGGCGCGCGTCTGCTCGGCCGCAGCGATGGCCTGCGCCACGTCCAGCGACGAGACCAGACCGGCCTGGTTGCGCCAGCGCGCGATCTGCAGCGTGTCGTCCTGCGCGGCGAGGTTGTCCTCGGCAATGGCCAGGCGCGCCTGGGCGTTGCGCAGGTCGATGTAGGCCAGCGCCACTTCGGCCGCCAGCACCACCTGTGCGTTGCCCAGCGCCAGCTGCGCGGCGCGCGCGTCGGCCTCGGCGGCGCGCACGCTGGCGCGCGTGCCGCCCCACAGGTCAGGCTCCCAGCTTGCCGTCAGGCCCAGGCTGAAGCTGTTGATGCCGCCCTGCGCTTGTGTGTGCGTGCGCTGGGCGCCGGCGTTGCCGCCCAGGCTGGGCGCCAGGCCGGCGGCAGCCACCTCGACCAGGGCGCGCGACTGGCGCAGCGCCGCCAGCGCCGACTGCAGCGTGGGGCTGTGGCGCAGCGCGTCCTCGACCAGGGCGCCCAGCGCGGGATCGTCGAAGCGCTGCCACCAGCCGGCCAGCTGCGTGGGCGCCTGCGCCGCGTCGGCGGCGCCCTCGGCCCATTGCGTGGGCACGGCGGCGGCGGCCTCGGGCCCGGGCAGGTGGCTGGCGCAGCCGGCCAGCGCCAGGCACAGCAGCAGCGCGGTCGGTGTGGCGTGAAGGGGCGGCGTGCGTCTCATGCCAGGGCGCAGTATGCCGGCGTGTCGTTGCGCCCCGGAGAACCAGGTGTGAAGCTGCAGTGAAGCGGCGCGTCGGGCCGCGCCGGCGACAGGGCCCGCTTCACTGGAACGCCACTTCGGCAAAGCTGCGCAGCTTGCGGCTGTGCAGCCGGTCCAGGCCGTCCTGGCGCAGGCGCTCGATGGCGCGGATGCCGATCGCCAGGTGCTGGCTGACGCGCTCGCGGTAGAAGTGGTTGGCCATGCCGGGCAGCTTGATCTCGCCGTGCAGCGGCTTGTCGGACACGCACAGCAGGGTGCCGTAGGGCACGCGAAAGCGAAAGCCGTTGGCGGCGATGGTGGCGCTTTCCATGTCCAGCGCCACCGCGCGCGACTGCGAGAAGCGCTGCTGCGGCGCGCCGCCGCCCAGCAGTTCCCAGTTGCGGTTGTCGGTGGTCGCCACGGTGCCGGTGCGCATCACGCGCTTGAGCTCGGCGCCCTGCAGCCGCGTCACGTCGGCCACCGCCTCCTGCAGTGCGATCTGCACCTCGGCCAGCGCCGGCACCGGGATCCACAGCGGCAGGTCGTCGTCCAGCACGTGGTCGGCGCGCACGTAGCCGTGCGCCAGCACGTAGTCGCCCAGCTGCTGGCGGTTGCGCAGGCCGGCACAGTGGCCGATCATGATCCAGGCGTGCGGGCGCAGCACGGCGATGTGGTCGGTGATGTTCTTGGCGTTGCTGGGTCCCACGCCGATGTTCACCAGGGTGATGCCGCTGCGGTCCTCGCGCATCAGGTGGTAGGCCGGCATCTGCGGCATGCGCTCGGGCGCCGCGCCGCGCTCGTCGCCCGGCTCGGGCGCGCAGCCGCGGCGGCGCGTCACCACGTTGCCCGGCTGCACGAAGGTGGTGTAGGGACTGGCCGGGTTCTGCATCTCGGCCTCGCCCAGGGCGATGAATTCATCGATGTAGAACTGGTAGTTGGTGAACAGCACGAAGTTCTGGAACCAGTCGGGCGAGGTGCCGGTGTAGTGGCGCAGGCGCTGCAGCGAGTAGTCGACGCG
>CAYRHV010000013.1:0-23036 GCA_964424045.1 uncultured Ottowia sp.
TCGCCAGCTCGACGCTGGTCGATGAGGCCCCGGTGGCGGGGTTGAACACCGGCTGCGCGCGGCCGTGCTCGTGCACGATGCGGCCGTCGATTAGGTGGCCGACGGTGGCGGTGACGTTCTGCTCGTGTTTCATGTTCAAGATCGGTGATGGAAATGGCTGCAGCCCGCGCCGATACCGCGCAAGCCGCGATGAAAATCCGGCTTCAGCCGCCCGACACGGCCAGCAAGGCGCGTGGATTGGTTCGTGCGATCTCCAGCAGAGTGCGCGCCGCGCCGCTGGGTTGCTTGCGTCCCTGCTCCCAGCCCTGCAGAGTGCGCACCGACACGCCCAGCAGGGCGGCAAAACGGACCTGCGACAGGCCCGTCGCCCTGCGCGCCTCGATCGCCGGCGACCACACCACGGCGCCCTTGCCCGCCTTCATGTCCTGGATCGACTGAAGAATCTCGCGACCAATGTCGCGCCCCGCTTCCAGCGCTTCGAGTTGCGCGGCAGGCAGTTTTTCAGACTTCGAGGGCACGGCGAATCTCCTTGATGACGGCCAGCGGAAGGTTGTCGTGCACGGACTTGGCGAACAGGGTAAGCAGGTAGACCTCGCCCTCGGCAAGACGCAACAGATAAATGACCCGCACCCCGCCGGACTTTCCCGTCCCCGCTCTGGACCAGCGCACCTTGCGCACACCCCCGGAGCCGCGAATGACATCCCCTGCCTCGGGGCTGGAAGCGATGTACGCCGCAAACTCGGCCCGCTCATCCTCGTCCCAGTACAACGGCCACAGCTTCTGGAAGATCGGACTTTCGACCACCGTCAGCATCGAGAGTATATACGCCTTAGGAGTATAAAATCAAGCCACTTCGTCCAGGGCATCACCCAGGGCGCTCACCAGGCGGTCGATCTCGGCCTCGGTGCTGATGAAGGGTGGCGCCAGCTGGATGGTGTCGCCGCCGTAGCGCACGTAGAAGCCTTTCTTCCAGCAGGCCATGGCGATCTCGTAGGGGCGGCGCGCCGGCTCGCCCGGCAGCGCGGCGATGGTGAAGCCGGCGGCCAGGCCGTAGCTGCGGATGTCGGCCACGTGCTTCGCGCCCTTGAGCCCGTGCACGGCGCGCGCGAAATGCGGCGCCAGCGCGCGCACGCGGCCCGGACCGTCCTCGCGCTCCAGCAGGTCGAGCGCCGCCAGGCCCGCCGCGCAGGCCACGGGGTGGCCGCTGTAGGTGTAGCCGTGCGCGAACTCGAGCAGGTAGTCGGGGCCGCCGGCGTCCATGAAGGTGTCGTAGATCGCCTTGCTGGCGACCACGCCGCCCAGCGGCTGCACGCCGTTGGTGACCTGCTTGGCAAAGGTCATGAGGTCGGGCACGACGCCGAACACGTCTGCGCCGGTCATGGCGCCGCAGCGGCCGAAGCCGGTGATGACCTCGTCGAAGATCAGCAGGATGTCGTGCTGGGTGCAGATCTCGCGCAGGCGCTCGAGGTAGCCCACGGGCGGCACCAGCACGCCGGCCGAGCCGCTCATGGGCTCGACGATGACGGCGGCGATGTTGCTGGCGTCGTGCAGGGCGATCAGGTCCAGCAAGCGATCCGCCAGTTCACGTCCGCCCTCCTGTGGCTGGCCCTGGATGAAGCTGCCCGGGGGCGGCTGGATGTGCGGCAGGTGATCGGCCTCGATGCCCTGGCCGAACACCTTGCGGTTGCCGACCATGCCGCCGACCGAGACGCCGCCGAAATTGACGCCGTGGTAGCCCTTCTCGCGCCCGATCAGGCGCGTCTTGCCACCCTGGCCGCGGGCGCGCCAGTAGGCGCGCGCCATCTTCAGCGCGGTGTCGGCGGCTTCGGAGCCGCCGCTGCAGAAGAACACGTAGTCCAGCCCTTCGGGCGTGAGCTGCTTGATGCGGTTGGCCAGCTCGAAGGCCAGCGGATGGCCGAACTGGAAGCCCGGCGCGTAGTCGAGCTGCGCCACCTGCCGGCCGACGGCCTCGGCGATCTCACGCCGGCCGTGGCCCAGGCCCGAGCACCAGAGGCCGGACAGGCCGTCGAACACCTGGCGACCGTCCGCGTCGGTGAACCAGGCGCCGTCGCCGGCGACGATCAGGCGCGGGTCGCGCTTGAACTGGCGATTCGCGGTGAAGGGCATCCAGTGCGCGTCGAGCCAGGCAGCGTCGCGGCGGATGGCGGGAGTGGCGGTCTGGGGGGTGAGGACGGCGGTCATGACAGGTCTCCTTGGAGCGGGCGCGCTTGGGCCCATGCGGCCATTGTGGGTGCGTGCTTTAATTCATCAAATAGGCAAATAATCAAGTTCACTTGATCGCGTATGAAAGCAAGATCGCCCGCGCCCCGTGCCCGCGCCGTGCTGGGCCAGGTCAGCGACATGGACCTGCGCCTGTTGCGCGTGTTCAAGGCCGTGGTGGACTGCGGCGGCATGGCCGCGGCCGAGCTGGAGCTGAACATCGGCATCAGCACCATCAGCCGGCACGTGAAGGACCTGGAGACGCGCCTGGGACTGGTGCTGTGCCGGCGCGGGCGCGCCGGCTTCGCGCTCACCACCGAGGGCGAGCGCGTCTACCAGGAGACGCTGCGCCTGCTGACGGCCGTCGAAGGCTTTCGTGCCAGCGTCGACGACATCCACCAGCGCATGGGCGGACGCCTGGCGATCGGCCTGTTCGACAAGACCGCGAGCAACCCGCAGGCGCGCATCCACCAGGCCATCGCCGCCTTTCGCGCCGCGGCGCCCGAGGTTGCGCTGGAGTTGCACGTGGGCACGATCCAGGCGATCGAGCGCGGCGTCATCGACGGCAGCCTGGCGGTGGGCGTGATCCCGGCGCACCGCGCCTCGGGCAGTCTGCGCTACGACCGGCTGTTCGGCGAGACCATGCACCTGTATTGCGCGCCCGGCCACCCGCTGTTCGATGCGCCGCCGGCGGCGCTGGACTGGGACGCGCTGCGCCGGCGCGGCGACTTCGCCGGCCTGGGCTACCACTCGCCCAACATGGAGCTGGCGCACGCGCGTCAGCTGCCGCGCGCCGCCACCGGCTTCGACCAGGAGGCGATCGCCACGCTGATCCTGTCCAGGCGCTTCCTCGGCTTCCTGCCCGACCATTACGCCGAGGCTTTTGTGCGGCAGGGCCGGATGCGGGCCGTGCAGCCGCGGCGCCTGCACTACCAGTGCGAGTTCGTCAGCGTGCTGCGGCGCTCGCCGCGGCCGCCGCGCGCGGCGCTGGCGTTTCACCGCGCGCTGCTGCGCGCCCACCCAGTTGAACCATGAACGACGAGGAAACCCGCCTGCAGCAGGCGCTGGAACAGGCCACGCCCGGCGACGATCCGCTGCAGCAGCTCAAGGCCCTGCGCCAGTCCCAGCTGGCCGCCTGCGCCGTGCGCGGGGGGCGCGAGATCGCTCGCCTGCAGCGCGCGGCAGCACAGAGTGCAGCGGAGGGCCCGCCAGCGCCAGCGGACTCCGCCGAAAAAGACCGCTCCGGTTGAGCCGGACGCCGCCGCTTCAGAACGGCCAGAACAGCGGAATCAGCGTCACGCTGATGACGCAGGCCACGACCGCCAGTGGCAGGCCGAAGCGAACGTAGTCCGACGGGCGGTAGCCGCCCGGGCCCATCACCATCAGGTTGGTCTGGTAGCCGATCGGCGTCAGGAAGCTGGCGCTGGCGGCGAACATGACGGCGACGACGAAGGGCGTGGCGTCGACGCCGAGCTGGTCGGCCACCGTGACGGCGAGCGGGAACATCAGGACCGCGGCGGCGTTGTTGGTGATCAGCTCGGTGCACAGCGCGGTGAGCAGGTAGACGCCGAGCAGCGCGGTCCAGGGCGCGTGCCCGCCGCCGGCGAAGAACAGGTCGACGAGCCAGCGCGCGGTGCCGCTTTGCTGCACGGCGGCGCCCAGGGCGAAGGAGGCGCCGATCACCAGCAGCACCGGCAGGTTCACGCTCAGGTTCTGGCGCGCCTGCGTGATGCTGACGCAGCCGGTGGCGAGCAGGGCGGCGCCGGCCAGGAAGGCGGCCTGGAGCACGTCGAGCAGGCCGGTGGCGTTGGCCACCACCATGGCCAGCAGCAGCGCCAGCGCCAGCGGCGCCTTGCTGAAGTCCGGCGGCGTGGAGTCGGTCAGCGGGCTGGTGAGCATGAAGTCGCGGCGGAACTGGTATTGCTCGACGAAGCTGTCGTCGGTCTGCAGCAGCAGGGTGTCGCCGCTGTGCAGCACGACGTCGCGCACGCTGCCCGTGAGGCGCTGGCCGCTGCGGCTGATGCCGAGGATGGTGGCGCGGTAGCGGGTGCCGAAGGCGCTCTCGCGCACGCTCTGGCCCAGGCCCGGAAAGCCCGGGCCGATCACCACCTCGACCAGCTGCAGACGGTGGCTGGCCAGGCCCAGCTGCCGCGTGTCGTGCGCCGGCTGGACGCCGCGTATGCACTGCAGCTCGCGCACGCACTCGGGCGCGCCGACGAAGGCCAGGCGGTCGCCCGGACGCAGCATCATCTCGGGCGCCGGCACGATCCAGGCGTGATTGTCGCGCAGGATTTCGGTCAGCCGGCCGTGTACCAGGGCGCGCAGGCCGCTTTGCTGGATGCTCTTGTTCTGCAGGGCGCTGCCCTCGGGCACCGTCATTTCGACCCGGTATTCACGTCCCTCGGGCACCTGCTGCGACAGCGCCTGGCGCAGCGGCAGCAGGCGCTGGCCGAACAGCACCATGAAGAGGGCACCGCCGAAGAACAGCGCCAGGCCGAGGCCGCTGATGTCGAACAGGCCGAAGCCGGCCATGCCGTGCTCGAGCATGAGGCCGTTGACGACCAGATTCGTGCTGGTGCCGATCAGGGTGCAGGTGCCGCCCAGGATGGTGGCGTAGCTGAGCGGCAGCAGCAGCCGGGAGGCCGGCAGGCGCAGCCGCTTGGCCCACTCCTGCACGGCCGGGATCATCATCGCGACCACGGTGGTGTTGTTCAGGAAGGCGCTGAGCAGGCCGGTGGGCAGCACCAGCCGCAGCAGGCTGCCGCGCTCGCTGTGCGGCCGCCCGAGCAGGCGGTGCGCGATCCAGTAGATGGCCCCGGTGTCGCGCAGCGCGGCGGCCACCACGTAGAGCGCGGCCACGGTCACCAGGCCGGGGTTGGAAAAGCCGGCCAGCGCCTGGCCCGGGGTGACGATGCCGCCCAGCGTCACCGCCACCATGGCGGCCAGCATGACGGCGTCGGCTGGCCAGCGGTTGCTGGCCAGCGCCGCCAGCACGCCGGCCACCACGGTCAGCGTGTAAGCGATCTCGAAGGTCACGATGCTTCGGCCGCCAGGGCGACCGGTTGCGGGGCCACGGCCGGCGCCTGCGGCTGCTGCGGCAGCACCGGCCCGCCGAACCAGGCCAGCTCGCGCGCCAGGGCTGCGACCTCGCCGACGATGAGCAGCGCCGGCGGCCGCACCGCGTGCGCCTGCGCCAGCTCGGGCAGCTGCGCCAGCGGGCCGGCGATCACGCGCTGCGCCGCCTGCGTGCCCTGCGCCACCAGGGCGAAGGGCGTGTCGGCGGGTTTGCCGTGAGCCAGCAGTTGGTCACGCACCTGTTCGAGCCGGCCGACGCCCATGTAGATCGCCAGCGTTTGCCGGCCGCGCGCCAGCAGGTCCCAGTCCAGGGTGTCGAGCGACTCGCGGCAGTGTGCGGTGACGAAGCGCAGCGACTGCGCGTGCTCGCGGTGCGTGAGCGGGATGCCGGCGTATGCGGCGCAGGCGGTGGCGGCGGTGATGCCGGGCACCACCTGGTAGGCGATGCCGTGCGCGCGCAGGTATTGCAGCTCCTCGCCGCCGCGCCCGAAGACGAACGGGTCGCCGCCCTTCAGGCGCACCACGTGCCGGCCCTGGCGCGCCTCGGCCACCAGCAGGGCGTTGATCTGGTCCTGGGTGAAGGCGTGGCGGCCGGGTGCCTTGCCGACCGCGATGCGGCGGGCATCGCGCCGCGCCAGCGCCAGCACCTCGGCCGAGGCCAGGCGGTCGTGCAGGATGACGTCGGCGTCCTGCAGCGCGCGCAAGCCGTGCAGGGTCAGCAGGCCGGCGTCGCCCGGGCCGGCACCGACCAGCGAGACGTGGCCCGCCGGTTGCGGCGCGGCGCCGTCCAGGCGCGCCTGCAGCCAGGCGCTGGCGCCGGCGGCGTCGTCGCTCTGCAGCAGCACGGCAGCACGGCTGCGCGGCAGCTGCTCGTAGAAGCGGCGCCGCGCACCGTGTTCCGGGAAGCGGGCCTGGATGCGCGCGCGAAAGCGCGCCGCCAGCGCCACCAGCGCGCCCAGCGAGGGGTCGAGCTGGGCTTCCAGCCGCGCGCGGATCCAGCGGCCCAGCGCCGGCGCGGCGCCGGCGGTGGAAATGGCGACCTGCAGCGCGCCGCGATCGACCACCGCCGGCACCTGTACGCTGGAGAGCTCGGCGTCGTCGACCACGTTGACGAAGCGCTTCCGCGCCTCGGCCGCGGCCGCCACCTCGCGGTTCAGCGCGCGGTCGCTGGTGGCCGCCACCACCAGCCAGCAGTCGTCCAGCCAGCCGGGGTCGAAGCGGTCGGCACGATGCCGGATGCGGCCGACCTGCTGCCACTGCTTGAGCTCCAGCGTGACGACCGGCGCGCACACGGTGACGCGGGCGTCGGCCTCCAGCAGCGCCGCCACCTTGCGCGTGGCCACGCTGCCGCCGCCGATCACCAGCACCGCGCGGCCCGCGAGGTCGGCAAACAGTCCGAACAGGCGCGCCACGCTCAGGCCTCCCCGAGCAGGTGCTCGACCACGCGCCGCGCCAGCTGGTCGACGTCGGCAGCGGCCGCGTGCAGGTGCAGCTCGGGCGCTTCGGGCGCCTCGTAGGGCGCGTCTATGCCGGTGAAGTCGGCGATCTGGCCGGCGCGCGCGCGGGCGTAGAGGCCCTTGACGTCGCGCTGCTCGCACAGCGCCAGCGGCGTGTCGACGAAAACCTCGATGAACTCGCCCGGCGCGAACAGCGCGCGCGCCCGCGCCCGCTGCGCCGCCAACGGGCTGATGAAGCTGACCAGCACGATCAGGCCGGCGTCGGTCATCAGGCGCGCCGCGTGCGCGACGCGGCGGATGTTCTCGTCGCGGTCGGCGGCGCTGAAGCCGAGGTCGCTGTTCAGGCCGTGGCGCAGGTTGTCGCCGTCCAGCAGGCAGGTGTGGTGGCCCAGGCTGTGCAGCAGGCTCTCGACGCGATTGGCCAGGGTCGACTTGCCGGCGCCCGACAGGCCGGTGAACCACAGGCAGGCCGGCTGCTGCCCCTTGATGCGGGCGCGCGCGGCGGCGTCGACGGTGGTGTCCTGCCAGCGCACGTGCTGGCCGGCCAGAGCGCTGTCGACGGTGCCGGCGGCCACGGTGGCGTGGCTCTGGCGGTCGATCAGGATGAAGGCGCCGAGGCGCTGGCTGCTGGCGTAGGGCTCGAAGGCCAGCTCCTGGTCCAGGCGGATCTCGCAGTAGCCGACCTCGTTCTGCGCCAGGCGCGCCGCCGGCAGCTGCGCCTGGGTGTTGACGTCGATGCGGTGCCGCAGCCGCGTGATGCGCGCGTTGACGGTGCGCGTGCCCAGCTTCAGCCAGTAGGGGTGGCCCGGGCGCAGCGCCTGCTCGTCCAGCCACAGCAGGTGCGCCGCCAGGCCGTCGGCGATGGGGGCCGGCGCGGCGGCGGCGGCGATGACGTCGCCGCGGCTGATGTCCACCTCGTCCGCCATCACCAGGTTCACCGGCTGGCCGGCGACGGCGCTGTGCAGCTCGCCGTCGGCGCTGACGATGCGCGCCACGCGGGTGCGCTCGCCGCTCGGCAGCACGACCACCTCGTCGCCCTGGCGCACGCCACCGGCGGCGATCTGGCCGGTGAAGCCGCGAAAGCCCGAGTCCGGGCGGCATACCCACTGCACCGGCATGCGAAACGCCAGCCGGTCCGCCGGCCGCTCCAGCGGCACGCTCTCCAGGTGCGCCAGCAGCGTCGGCCCGCGATACCAGGGCATCTGGGCCGAGGGCGCGCCGACGTTGTCGCCGTTCAGCGCCGACAGCGGGATCACCGTGACCTCGGCGATGCCCAGCTGCGCCGCCAGCGCCCGGTAGTCGGCCTCGATGGTGCGCAGCACGGCCTCGTCGAAGTCCACCAGGTCCATCTTGTTCACCGCCAGCACCACGTGGCGGATGCCCAGCAGGCGGCAGATCCAGCTGTGGCGGCGGGTCTGCGTCAGCAGGCCCTTGCGCGCGTCGACCAGCACCACCGCCAGGTCCGCGGTGGAGGCGCCGGTAGCCATGTTGCGCGTGTATTGTTCGTGGCCCGGGCAGTCGGCGACGATGAACTTGCGCCGCTCGGTGCTGAAGAAGCGGTAGGCGACGTCGATGGTGATGCCCTGCTCGCGCTCGGCCGACAGGCCGTCGACCAGCAGGGCGAAGTCCAGCGCGTCGCCCTGCGTGCCGTGGCGCCGGCTGTCGCCTTCCAGCGCAGCGAGCTGGTCGTCGAACAACAGCCGGGCGTCGTAGAGCAGGCGCCCGAGCAGGGTGCTCTTGCCGTCGTCGACGCTGCCGCAGGTGATGAAGCGCAGCAGGCTCTTGCTCTCCTGCCGTGCCAGGTAGCCCTGCACGGCGGTCTCCGCGCGCACGCGCGGCGTGTCGTTGTTAACCACGATGTTCAATTGCATGTCCAGTTCCCGTGGCCTCGGGCGAGGCCTGAAGTCGATCGCGCCGGTCAGAAATAACCCTCGAGCTTTTTCTTCTCCATCGAGGCGGTGACGTCGGTGTCGATCAGCCGGCCCTGGCGCTCGGAGCTGTGCACGGCCAGCATCTCGTGGATCACCTTGGGCAGCGTGTCGGCCTCCGACGCTATGGCACCGGTGAGCGGGTAACAGCCCAGCGTGCGAAAGCGCACCGAGCGCGTCTGCGGCACCTCGCCCGGCGCCAGCGGCATGCGCTCGTCGTCGACCATGATCAGCGTGCCCTCGCGCTCGACCACGGGGCGCGGGCGCGCCAGGTAGAGCTCGGGCACCGGGATCTGCTCGGTGTAGATGTAGAGCCAGACGTCGAGCTCGGTCCAGTTGGAGATCGGGAACACGCGCACGCTCTCGCCCGGGTTGATGCGGGCGTTGTAGAGGTCCCACAGCTCGGGGCGCTGGTTTTTCGGGTCCCAGCGGTGGCTGCCATTGCGGAACGAGAAGATGCGCTCCTTGGCGCGCGACTTTTCCTCGTCGCGGCGCGCGCCGCCGATGGCAGCGTCGAAGCGGTACTGGTCCAGCGCCTGCTTCAGCGCCTGGGTCTTCATCAGGTCGGTGTAGACGGTGGCGCCTTGCACGAAGGGGTTCGCGCCCTGGGCCACGCCGTCTTCGTTGATGTATTCAATCAGCTGCACGCCGGTCTCGCGCGCGCGCTGGTCTCGGAAACTAATCATTTCACGGAACTTCCAGGTCGTGTTCACGTGCAGCAGCGGCAGCGGCGGCTTGGCTGGGTAAAACGCCTTCAGCAGGAGGTGCAGCAGCACCGAAGAGTCCTTGCCGACGGAATACAGCAGCACCGGCCGCTCGAAGCTGGCCGCCACTTCGCGGATGATGTAGATGGCCTCGGCTTCCAGCTTCTGCAAATGCGTCAGCCGCGGCGTGATGTCGATGACGTTGCTCATGTCCATGTCTCGGAGAGTTGGGGTTCGGCCGGATTCAGATCTCGGTGTGCAGGCCGCACTCGCGCTTGAGGCCGAAGAAGCGCGTTTCCTCCTCGCGCATGCCCGGCTCCAGCGGGCGCGTGGTGTGCGTGTCGCCGACCGAGACGTAGCCCTGCTCCCACAGCGGGTGCTGCGGCAGGTCGTGCTGCTGCAGGTAGCGCCAGACGTCGCGGCTGGACCAGTCGGCGATCGGGTGCACCTTGTAGCGGCCGTTGCTGAACTCGACGAAGGGCGTGTCGGCGCGGCTCTGCGACTGCTGGCGCCGCAGCCCGGAGAACCAGGTGCCGGCGCCCAGCTCGGCCAGCGCGCGGCGCATCGGCTCCACCTTGTTGATCTGGTTGTAGCGCTCGAGGCCTTCGCGCCCCTGGGTCCAGAGCTGGCCGAAGCGCGCCTCCTGCCAGGCCGGGCCGGGCTCGGCGCGATAGACCTTGAGCTGCAGGCGCAGGCGCTCGGTGAGCGCGTCGGCGAAGCGGTAGGTCTCGGCAAACAGGTAGCCGGTGTCGACCAGCACGACCGGGATGTCCGGCCGGATCCGCGTCAGCAGGTGCAGCGAGGCCGCGGCCTGGATGCCGAAGCTGGTGCTCAGCACGTGCGCGCCCGGCAGCTCGGCCAGCGCCCATTCGACGCGGCCGGCGGCGTCCAGGCCGGCGAGCCGGGCGTTGAGGTCGGCCAGCCGGGCCGGCGCGTCGGCGCTGGTGTTCATGCCGTGGCTCCGAAGCTGACCGGCTCGCGCCGCGGCGGCGCCTGCACCACGCCGGCGCGCACGACGAAGTTGCCGAAGGCCTCGCCCGCCTCGCGCTCCTGGACGAAGCGCCCGAACAGTTCGTCCAGCGCGGCCAGGATGGCCTCTTCGTTGATGTTCTCGAGGTAGAGCGCGTTCATGCGCTCGCCCTCCTGGTCGGCGCCGATGCGCAGGTCGTAGCGGCCGATGGAGCGGCCCACCAGCGCGATCTCGCCCAGGTAGGGGCGCGAGCAGCCGTTGGGGCAGCCGGAGATGCGAAAGTGCAGCGGCTCGTCCTGGATGCCGTGCTGGGCCAGCAGCGCTTCGAGCTTGCCCAGGATGGTGGGCAGGTAGCGCTCGCTCTCGGCCATGGCCAGGCCGCAGGTCGGGAAGGCGACGCAGGCGATGGCGCGCTGGCGCACCGGGCTCGACCGCTGATAGTCGTCCAGGCCGTGGCGCGCCACCAGCGCGTCGATCGCGGCCCGATCCGCCTCGGCGACGTTGGCGATGATGACGTTCTGATTGCAGGTCATGCGCAACTCGCCCTGGTGCACCCGGGCGATCTCGCGCATGCCGGTCTGGCGCGTGGTCTGCTCGTTGTCCCACAGGCGGCCGGCCGGGATCCGCAGCGTCAGGTGCCAGTTGCCGTCGTCGCCGCGCAGCCAGCCGAAGCGGTCGCCGTTGTGCTCGAAGCGGTAGGGCCGCGCGGGCTCGATGCGAAAGCCCACGCGCTCCTGCAGCTGGTCCTTGAACCACTGCAGTCCGTGGTCGTCTATGGTGTACTTGAGACGCGCGTGCATGCGGTCGCAGCGGTCACCGAAGTCGCGCTGGATGGTGATGCAGTGCCAGGCCGCATCCAGCAGGTGCTCCTTGGGCACGTAGCCGACCAGGTCGCCCAGGCGCGGGTAGGTCGGCTTCTGGCCGCGGTCGCCGCCCATGCTGCCGCCGGCGGCGAGGTTGAAGCCGGTCAGCTGCCCGTCCTCGTCCAGGATGGCGATCAGGCCGATGTCCTGCGAGAACACGTCGATGTCGTTGTAGGGCGGGATGGCGAGGCCGAACTTGAACTTGCGCGGCAGGTAGGCCGGGCCCAGCAGCGGCTCCTCGTCCTGGCTGCCGTCGCTGGTCTGCTCGCGCTTCTCGACCCACAGCTCCTGGTAGCCGGTGGTGCGCGGCCGCACGTGCTCCATCAGCCTGAGCGACCAGTCATGGACCTCGGCATGGGCGCTGGAGAGCAGCGGATTGACCGAGGCCACCACGTTGCGCACGTCGTCGCCGCAGGCCGCCAGCGTCGACAGGCCAATGGCGTTGATGCCGCCGATGACGTCGCGCAGGTGCTCCTTGCGCACGCCGTGGTACTGGAAGGTCTGGCGCGTGGTGATGCGCAGGCCGCGGTTGGCGTATTGCTGCGACAGCGCGTCCAGCGCCAGCCACTGCTCGGAGCTGAGCACGCCGCCGGGCAGGCGCACGCGCACCATGAAGCGGTAATCCGGCTCCAGCTTCTGGCGGCGCCGCTGGTCGCGGACGTCGCGGTCGTCCTGCATGTAGGAGCCGTGGAACTTCAGCAGCTTGGTGTCGGACTCCGAGATCGAACCGGTGGTCCGGTCGGCCAGCCCCTGGTCGATCGTGCCGCGCAGGAAGCGGCTCTCCAGCTTGATGTGTTCGAGTGGCGAGAGCGTGTCGGTCATGGTCTGGGGTTCGAATTCGGGTTCAATAGACGTCGCGCGCGTAGCGGCCTTCAGACAGCAGGCTGGTGAGCCAGCGCTCGGCCTCCTCGGCGCTCTTGCCGCCGGCGCCCTGGGCCACGTCCAGCAGGGCCTGCTGCACGTCGGGCGCCATGCGCTCGGCGTCGCCGCAGACGTAGAGGTGGGCGCCGCCGTCCAGCCACGCCCACAGTACGTCGGCGCGCTCGCGGATGCGGTCCTGCACGTAGACCTTGTGCGCCTGGTCGCGCGAGAACGCCACGTCCAGCTGCGTCAGCTCGCCCTGGCCCAGGGCCTGGCGCCATTCGGCCTGGTAGAGGAAGTCGGAGCGCAGGTGGCGGCTGCCGAAGAACAGCCAGTTGCGACCGGTGGCGCCGCGCTCGACGCGCTCCTGCAGGAAGGCGCGAAACGGCGCCACGCCGGTGCCCGGCCCGATCATGATGACGTCGCGCGCGTCGTCGGCCGGCAGGCGAAAGCGCTCGTTGGCGTCGACGAACACCGGCGCCCGCTCGCCCGGCTCCAGCTCGGCCAGGAAGCGCGAGGCGGCGCCGAAGCGCGGCTCCTCGCCGTGCGTGTAGGCGAGCCGGGCGACGGTGATGTGCACCTCCTCGTCGACCACCGCCTGGCTGGAGGCGATCGAATACATGCGCGGCGCCAGCGGGCGCAGCGCGGCCACCAGCTCGTCGGCGCTCCAGCGCGCCGGGTGGGTGCGCAGGAAGTCGAGCAGCTGCACGCGGGCCAGCAGCTGCTGCAGCGCCTCGCGCTGGTCCGCGCCGAGCAGGGCCTGCAGCATGGCGTCCCCGCTGCGCTCGGCCTGCGCCTGGATGAAGGGGCGCGTCAGCAGGGTCAGCTCGCGCTGGTGCGTGAGCCATTCGCGCAGGCTGCGCGTCTCGTCCCGGGCCGTGACCGGCTGCGCGCCGTCCAGCCCGAGTTCGGCCAGCACGGCGTCGACCAGCTCGCGGTGCTGCGTCGGCCAGACACCGAGCGCGTCGCCGGGCTGGTAGCGGATGCCGCTGCCGGCCAGCGACAGCTCGATGTGGCGCACGTCCTTGTCGAGGTCGTCGGCGACGATGCGCTGGTTCGCCAGCACCTCGGCGGCAAAGGGATGGCCGCGATGCCAGGCCGAGCGGGCCGGGTGCAGCGGCGTCACCACGCCCTTGGGCTGCGCTGCCGCCGGCTCGCCCTGGCGCGCCCGCGCCTGTTCCAGCGCCTGCTCGAACCAGGGGTCGGCCACGGTTTCGATGTCGACGTCGGCCTCGCCGCGGCCGAACAGGCGCTTGGCGCCCAGTTCCGCCAGGCGCGCGTCGATGGCGCGCCCGACGCCGCAGAAATCCGGGTAGCTGCTGTCGCCCAGCGCCAGCACGGCGTATTCCAGCTCCGGCAGCTTCGGCGCGCGCGCGCCGAACAGCTGCTCGCAGAATTCACGCGAATCGTCGGGCGGCTCGGCCAGGTCGCCGCTGCTGTGCGTGCTGACGACCAGGTAGAGCAGCCTTTCCTTCTTCAGGTCGCGCAGCTTGAACGCGCTGGCGCGCACCAGCCGCACCTCGGCGCCGGTGGCTTCCAGCCGGCCGGCCAGCTGCTCGGCGATGCGCTTGGCGTTGCCGGTCTGGCTGCCGTACAGCACCGTCGCCCGCAGCGGCTCGGCCACGGCGGCGATCGCCGGCACCGGCGCGACGACGACCGGCCGCTGGAGGGCCGCCGAAGCACGGCCGGCCAGGTAGCCCGAAGCCCAGAGCAGGGCGGGTTGCGTGAGATCGGAGGAAAGCTGCTCCAGCAGCGCGGTCTGGCGTTCGGACAGGGCGAACGATGATTCGGCAAGCATGGCGGTCTCGTTTCAGGAGTCGAGGCGGCATGCTATTTCTCGCTTGTTAGAAAACAAACTACTAAGAAATAGGATTTATATTTCTAAAACCCATAAAGAAGCGGTCTGACTGCGCTTGTCAGGGCTGCGGATCGTTGCCGAAAGGCCCGGCTTTCGACATGCGCCGAGATCAGGGGCGCGTCATCCCAGGCGCCGGTGCTCCAGTGCCGGCAGTTGCCGGCGCCGCGCCGCGAGCGCCGCCGGATCGAGCTCGGCCAGCACCACGCCGGCGCCCTCGGCGTGCATGCCCAGCACTTCGCCCCAGGCGTCGACCACCATGCTGTGGCCCCAGGTGCGACGCCCGTTCTGGTGCCGGCCGCCCTGCGCCGGCGCCACCACGGCACACAGGTTTTCCACCGCGCGGGCGCGCAGCAGCAGTTCCCAGTGCGCCTGGCCGGTGACGAAGGTGAAGGCGCTGGGCACCAGCAGCAGGTCGGCGCCCTGGGCGGCGTAGTGGCGATAGAGCTCGGGAAAGCGCAGGTCATAGCAGACGCTCAGGCCCACGCGCCAGCGGTGGCCATCGCGCGACGGCAGGTCGAAATGCACCGGGGTGTCGCCCGGCACCAGCACCGCCGCCTCGTCGTAGTCGCGCTCGCCGTCGTGAAAGCGAAACAGGTGCATCTTGTCGTAGACCGCCACGCGCTCGCCGGTGGGCGAGAACACCAGCGAGGCATTGCGGCAATGTGAGCCCCCACGCTCCGCCGCCTCGTGCGACCCGGCATCCGGCACCTCGCAAGCCAGGGGCACGGTGCCACCCACCAGCCACAGGCCGAGCTCGCGCGCACAGGCCGCCAGCCAGTCCTGGATCGGGCCGGCGCCCAGCGGCTCGGCCAGCGCCAGCTTGTCGGTGTCGCGCCGGCCGATGACGCAGAAGTATTCGGGCAGCACGGCCAGTTCGGCACCAGCGGCGGCGGCCTGGGCCAGCAATGCGTGAGCGGCCCGCAGATTCGGCTCGACCTCGACGCCCGAGACCATCTGGATGGCGGCGACCTTCATCGACTCTCTCCTTCCGGCGCCGTCTCGTTCGACGACGCCTGCACCGGCTCGATCTCCGGATTGTCCCAGCTGCCGGTGACCCGAAACTCGCGCGTCGTGGCCTGCGCCAACGGCCCCTTGAGCACCAGCTGCGCCACGAAGGCGCCGATGCCGATGGCGGGGTTGATCAGGGCCGCCGCCAGCGCCGCCGTGCCGGCGTCGATCTCGGGTACGACCAGCACGCGCAGCCGCTGCGTCTCCTGCGCCAGGTCGACCTCGCCGTCCATCAGCACGGCGGCGTTGACGCCCTTCATCTGCAGGTTCTCGGTGTGGGCGACGCCACGCCGCACCTGGGCGTCGCCGCGCAGGAAGTCGAAGGCAAAGCCGCTGCTGAAGACGTCGCGGAAGTCCAGCGCCAGGCGCCGCGGCAGGGCCTGCAGGCTGAGCACGCCAAGCAGCTTGGCGACCCCGGGCTCGGCCTTGAGAAACTGGCCGGACGCGACGTCCAGGTGCACGCGGCCGTCCATGCTGGGGTAGTGCGGCGAGGTCGGCGAGCCGGCCCAGGACAGCTGGCCCTCGATCTGTCCCTGGCCGCGACGCAGCACCTCGGCCATGCCCAGGCGCTCCAGCAGCTTGCCGCCATCCTCGATGTCGAGCCGGAAATCAAGCGTGGTCTGCTGGCTCGCGGCCGGGCCGGCGGCAGCGGCCTTCCTCGTCAGCCAGCGGCCACTGGCGGCCAGCTGCGCCTGCGGCGTGACCAGCGCCAGGCGCGACAGCTGCCATTCACGCGCCCGGTCCGCGTGCGCCGCCTGTTCCCGATTGACGGCCTGCACCTCGAGCCGGCCCAGCGGCTTGCCGCGCAGCTCGAAGTCCTCGACTACCACGTCCAGGGCCGGCAGGCGCCCGGGCGGCTGGCTCGCGGCCGGGTCTTCGACCTGGCCTTCAGGCTCGCCCTCGTCGCCAGCCAGCTGCAGCCGCGCCAGGCGGGCGCGCAGCGTGCCCGGGTCGTCTCCGGCACCGCCGATGTATTCAATGCGGCCGTCGAGCTCGCGCGCGTGCACGTTGGCGCGCCAGTGCGCACGCTCGCGCGTGATGTCGGCGCCCAGCAGGTGCAGCCGGCGCGCGCCGGCGCGCAGCTGGTCGACACGCACCGACCAGTGGGTGGGCAGGAAGTCGTCGTCCTCGCGGGCCGCGACGACGCCGCTGGCGTCCGCCGTCGATGCGTCGCCCGCAGCCTCCTCGCGCAGCGCCAACAGGGCATCGACGTCGAGCTCGGGCAGGTCGACCCAGGCGCGCACGCCCTGCTCCGGCAACGCCAGTGCCTGCAGCGCCGGCGCGCCCAGCGCCAGGGCACCGCGCAGCACGCGGGCCGGCGTGTCCGCCGTGGTCTCGTAATCCAGCGCCAGCAGCTCGGCCACGCGCAGGTGCAGCCGTTCGCGTGCCGGCCCTTCGGTCGACGGCAGCGGCCCGGACTCGTAGCGCAGCGGCCAGCGCTCGTCCGCGGCCTTGGCCAGGGGCGCTGGCAGCGTCAACGCCAGGCCCTGCAAATCGGTCTCGACCTCGATCTCCGGCACGGCGCCGTGAAAGCCGATGCGCGCGACGTAGCTGGCGCTGCCCTGGCCGTGGCGCGCCAGTGCAGCCACCGGTCCCCAACCCGTCATCTCGCGCAGGCCCGCCGCACTGGCCGTGCCGCGGGCCTGTACCAGCACGGGGGCGGCCGCGGCGGCGTCCTCGGAGCGGGTGCCGCCGTCCAGCGCGACCTCGCCGCCGAGCGCCGTGGCACGTCCGTTCTCGATGCTGAAGCCCTGCTCGGAAAACCGCACGCCGCCCCGCGCCTGAGCCAGCAGCGGCACGCCCGGGGCCAGGCGCAGGTCGTTGCCGTCCAGGCGCACCTGCCCGCGCACCCGCGACTGCTCGATCTGCGCCAGCGGCAGCTCCAGTTCGAGGCCGAGCGTCGCCGCCTGCGTGCCGCTGGCCTGGTCCAGCGCGTGCTGCGTGTAGCCGGCCACCGGCGAGGTGCGCACGATGCCCAGGGCGGCATCCAGCGCGCCACGCCCTTCGGCGCGCACCTTCACCACGGCGTGCTTGAAATCGGCAATCTCGGCCTCGATGTCGGCAAAGCGCCAGTCGGGGTGGCCCTGCACCGCGGCCGAACTGCCGTGCACCTGCATGCCGGCGCGCTCGAACACCAGCTCGCCGGCCAGCGCCTCCAGCGGCGGCCACGCCGGCTCGCCCGCCGGCTGCAGCGCGCGCGGCACGTAGGCCATGGTGACGCCGCTCACCGGGCCGGCAAAGCGGAACTCGCCCACCTCGCCCGGATGGTTGAAGGGCACCTCATGCAGCCTGCCCTTGACCTGCACCGCGATGTCGCGCCCTTCGCCCTGGCGGATCGCATCGCGCACATAGTGCCGCGCCTCGGCCGGCAGGCTGAGCGGCAGGTAGCGGTGCACGGCTGCCGCATTGGCGCGGCTGAACGCGCCCTGCAGGTCCAGTGTGCCCGGCAGGCGCGGGCCGCTGCCGGCCTCGTCCTCGCCGGTGTGCCAGCGGGCCTGGAAGCGGCCGCTGGCGTCGTCGTTGCGCAGCGTCAGGCTGGGGACCTCGAGCACGATGCGCTCGCCCTCGACCTGCCAGCGGGCCTGCGCCGTCAGCTCGGCCAGGGCGATGCGCGGCTGCTCGAAGACGCCGGGAAACTCCAGCGCGCCGTCGTGGATCTCGAGGCTGGCCTGGCCGCCGGCCGGCCCGGCGTCGAGCGCCAGCGTCGCCCCATCGATGCCCGGCACGCCGGGGTGGAACCCGGGTTCGCCTTCACCCTCGGCCGGACGGGCGCCGACGGCGACGCCGGAGACCCGACCCTGCAGGCGCCAATCCGTGGGCGCCTCCAGCTCGCCCGACCAGTGCGCCTGCAGTTCCTCGACCCGGCCCGAGATCGGCTGGGCCTGCAGCGGCTCCCGCAGCTCGGCCGGCAGCGGCAGGCGATCGGCCAGGCGCACCAGCGCCGCCAGGTCGAGCCGGTCCGCCCGCAACGCCTGGTCCGTGGGACCGCGCCGGAAGTGGAAGTTGCCGCCCGGCCAGACCGTGCCATCGGCCTCGCTGAACTGCAGGCCGCGCGTGCCCAGCTCGAACCCTCCCTCCGGATGCTCGCGCCACTCCAGGCGCCCCTGCAGCGGCGCCAGCTGCAGCGGCGCCAGGCCCGGGCCCAGCGTCGCCTCGAACTGCGCCAGCGCGGCGTCGAGCGTGGCGCCGATCGCCGCGCCATGCGCCACCTCCAGCCATAGACGCAGCGCGCCCGCGCCGGCCTGCAGCTCGATGCCGCGCTCGGCCGCCAGCCCGGTCAGCCGACTCCAGCGCTGCAGGTCCACGCGTGGCAACTCGGCGTGCAGTTGCCCGCTCCAGCTGCGCCAGTCGCCCTCGTGGCGCACCAGCAGCGGCTGGCGCAACTGGCCGATCAGGGTGAAGCGCTCGCCCCAGGCCGGATCGGGCGTGGCGTCGAGGCGGAACTGATGCCGCCGGCCGTCGTTCTGCAGCGCCAGCTCGATCTGCTCCAGCTGCAGCGGCTCGCCACCCTGCTGCTCGTCAATCCACTGCAGGCGGCCGTCGCGCAGCAGGATCTCGCCCTGCGCGAAGAGCCAGTCCAGCCCGCGCGGATCCGGGTCGGCGCCGGTGTCCAGCGGCAGGCCGCCCAGCCACAACCGACCCTGGGCATCGCGCCGCAGCTGCAGATCGAGCCGGTCCACCACCAGCTGCGCCAGCTCCCCGCGCAGCAGCGAACCGATGGAAACCGTCGCCAGCATCCGGCCCAGTTCCAGCGCCGGCTGGCCGGTGGCGTCGAGCACCCTGGCATCGGCCACCGAAATCGACGCCACCAGACCGTTCGATTCGGCACGCAGGGCCCCCAGGACCACCGGCGCACCCACGGTGCGTGCGGCCAGTTGCTGCACGCGCGGACGGAAATCGTCGATTCGCGGCACAATGAGCCAGTGCAGGCTGGCCCAGGCGATCACGGCCAGCAGCCACAGGGCCAGTGCCACGCGCACGCTCCAGCGCACCACGACTGTGGCGACTCGGCGAACGGGAGACCGGGTCAAGGCGTTTCGGCGGGTGATCGATTGACGATTGAGGTCCTGGGGGTCCGCATCGCGCGGCCCAAGAAATTATGACCCGCGGCAACGCGCAAGGTTCTTCAGACACGCAAACCACGGCTTCGGCCGGGCTGGCTGGCCATTCCAGGCTGGTGCAGCGCCTGCGCCGCCGCTACGTCGAGGAACTGCCGCTGCTGGCGAGCGGGGCGCCGACGCGCGCCGGCATGGCCGAATGCCTGGCCGGCCTGCGCGCCCGTGGGCACGACACCGGTGCCGCCCTGCGCATCCTGCGCCAGCTGGTCATGGAGCGCCTGGTGGTGCTCGACTGCGAGCAGGGCGCACCCCTGGCCACCGTCGTCACTGCCGTCACCGAGCTGGCCGAGCTGACGCTGGACGAGGCCTGCACCCAGGCCTTCGCCGAGCTCGATGAGCGTCACGGCGCGCCGCTGACCGAGGCGGGTCGGCACGCGTCCTTCTGGGTCATGGGCATGGGCAAGCTGGGCGCGCGCGAGCTTAACGTCTCCAGCGACGTCGACCTGGTCTACCTCTACGACGAGGACGGCCAGACCCGGGGCCGCCCCGACGGCAGCGGCCGCGTCTCGACACGCGAGTATTTCAGCCGCGTCGCGCGCCGGGTCGGGGCCCTGATCGGCGACGTCACCGAGCACGGCTTCGTGTTCCGGGTCGACCTGGCGCTGCGCCCCAACGGCAACAGCGGTCCTGTCGTGTGTTCGCTCGAGGCGCTGGAGGAATACATGCTGGTGCAGGGGCGCGAGTGGGAGCGCTTTGCCTGGCTGAAGGCGCGCGCCGTGGCGCCGCGCGCCAGCGTCGACGACGACGCCGGCGAGCCCCTGCGCACGGTGGTGCAGCCGTTCGTGTTCCGCAAATACCTCGACTACAGCGTGTTCGAGTCGCTGCGCGTGCTGCACCGACAGATCCGCGAGCACGCCACGCGCCGCAACGCCGGCCGGCCCGAACGCACCAACGACGTCAAGCTCTCGCGCGGCGGCATTCGCGAAATCGAGTTCATCGTGCAGCTGCTGCAGGTGGTGCGCGGCGGCCAGTACCCCGAACTGCGCACACGGCCGACCCTGAAGGCGCTGCAGCGCGTGGCGCACGCCGGCCTGATGCCGCCGGACACCGCCGACGCACTGACCAGCGCCTACACCTTCCTGCGCCGCGTCGAGCACCGCATCCAGTACCTGGACGACCAGCAGACCCACGTGCTGCCGACGCGCGACGACGACCTCGAGTGGCTGGCGCACACGCTCGGCTACGACAACGTGTGCCCCTTCCTTGGCCAGCTGGACGCCCACCGCGAGACCGTGGCCGAGGAATTCGACCGCCTGCTCGGCGGCTCGGTGCCGTGCCGCGCCTGCGGCAAGCGCACGCAGCCGGCGGCACCGGAAGCGCCGGCCGTCACCGAGCTGAGCGAGCTGGCGGCCCTGATCGGCAGCCCCGCCGTGCAGGAGGCGATCGCACGCTGGTGCCAGGAGCCGCGCGTGCAGGCCCTGCGCGAGAGCGCACGCCAGCGCCTGCTGCAACTGCTGGTGCGCACCGCCACCTGGCTCGGCGAAGGGCGCGTGGGCGACCCGGCGGTGCTGCGCTTCCTCGACTGGCTCGACACCCTGCTGCGGCGCGAGAGCTATCTGGCCCTGCTGCTGGAACGCCCGGCGGCGCACGAGCGCCTGCTGCGCCTGCTCGGCACGGCGCGCTGGCCGGCGCGCTACCTGATGCAGCACCCCGGCGTGATCGACGAACTGGCTGGCCCCAGCCTGCTGGCGCACCGCTTCGACGCCGCCCGGCTCGAGCACGAGCTGGAAGAGCGCCGCCTGGCCCTGGCCCGGGGCGGCGAGGACGACGAGGAAAACCTGCTCGGCCTGCTGCGCCGCGCCCACCAGGCCGAGGTCTTCCGCACCCTGGTGCGCGACGTCGAGCGCCGCATCACGGTCGAGCAGGTGGCCGACGACCTGTCGGCCCTGGCCGATGCCCTGCTGCGCGTCACGGTGCGCTGGTGCTGGGCCCTGCTGCGCCAGCGCCACCGCGAGGTGCCGCGCCTGGGCCTGATCGCCTACGGCAAGCTCGGCGGCAAGGAGCTCGGCTACGGCGGCGACCTGGACCTGGTGTTCGTCTACGACGATGCGCACGAGCGCGCACCCGAGATCTACGCCGCCTTCGTGCGCAAGCTCATCACCTGGCTCAGCCTGCAGACCGGCGAAGGCCACCTCTACGACATCGACACCGCCCTGCGCCCGAACGGCAGCTCAGGCCTGCTGGTCACCAGTTTCGAGGCCTACGCCGACTACCAGCAGCAGCGCGGCAGCAACACGGCGTGGACCTGGGAGCATCAGGCGATGACGCGGGCAAGGATGGTGCCCCCACGCTTCGCGGCTGCGCCTGCTGCGCTGCCCCCCGAGGGGGCCCCCGCCACCTTGGGGCGGCCCGGCGGTGACGGGATGGCGCCCCCACACTTCGCGGCTGCGCCTGCTGCGCTCGCCCGCCTTCGGAGTGGCCCGGCGACGGGCGGGATGGTGCCCCCAGGGTCCCCGGTTGCGCCGGGTGCGCTGCCCACCGGGGAAACCGACGATGAAGCCTTCGACCTCACGGCGCGCTTCGACGCGGTGCGCCACGCGGTGCTGACGGCGCCGCGTGACCGGCCGGCGCTGCGCGCTGAAATCGTCGACATGCGGCGCAAGATGCACGCTGCCAACCCGGTGCGCGCCGGGCTGTTCGACCTGAAGAACAGCCCCGGCGGCATGATCGACGCCGAGTTCGTGACCCAGTACCTGGTGCTGGCGCACACCGCCGAGCACCCCGAGCTGGAGCCGAACCTGGGCAACATCGCCCTGCTGATCCGCGCCGAGGATGCCGGCCTGCTGCCCGCCGGCGTCGGCCGCGCCGGCGCCGACGCCTACCGCAGCCTGCGCTTCGCCCAGCACATCGCGCGCCTGGACGAGCAGCCGACCCAGGTGCCGGAGGAGTCGCTGGCCGGCGAGCGCGCCGCGATCAGCGCGCTCTGGGCCGCCGTGTTCGACGTCGATCGCGGCGGCTGAGCGCCGGCCCTAGGTCTGGCGGTGAAAGCGCCAGTGCAGTTGCCGCACCTGTTCAGCGAGCGTGGGCTCGGGCCCGTCCACCACGGCCGCCGGCACCACTTCGCGGATCGGCAGGGTGTTGACCGGCGGCAGCGGCGCGCCCAGCTCGCCCAGCCAGCCCACCAGCTGCTCGGACGAGCTGACGTAGACGATGCGCCCCAGGCCGACCCAGCCATGCGCCGCCGCGCACATCGGGCAATGCTCGCCCGAGGTGTAGACCGTGGCCGCGGCGCGCTCGGCCGGCGCCAGGTGCGTGGCCGCCCAGCGCGCGATCTCGAACTCCGGGTGGCGCGTGTGGTCGCCGCCGGCCACCCGGTTGCGGTCCTCGAACAGGACCTGGCCGTCGCCCGACACCAGCACCGAGCCGAACGGCTGGTCGCCCGCCTCCAGCGCCTCGCGCGCCAGTTCCACGCAGCGGCGCAGGTGCGGCAGGTCGGCTGCCTCGATCATGTCGTTCTCCTTCCGTGCGGTTCATACCGATTCGCATTCAAAAACATGACAGACGGCGCGGGATGGTGCGGATACGACCCACGACGCCGCAGTCATTGAAGCGCAGCGAGGTCATTCGTCATTCGTCATTTGGAACGCAAGTTCGTATCAATCCCTACGATACCGCGCCCACTTGGCCCGCATCGCCTCGGCCAGCGACAGGCTGCGTCGACCTGGCGTGACCCGGATCGCCAGGCCCGCCGCCAGCGTGCCCGGTGTCTCGACGGCCAGGTAGAAGCCACAGATGCCTTCGCGCACCATGATGCGGCCGGCCTCGGCAAGACCCATCACCACGCCCAGCTTGTAGCAGGGCTGGCGCGGCGCGGTGACACGCAGCACGCAGTCGCCATCGAAGCGCAGCGTGTCGCCCACCCATAGCTGGCGCTCCAGCAGGCCGGCCAGCAGCAGGTTCTCACCCATGAAGCCGGGCTGCAGGGCGGCGTCCGCCGGCTCGATGCCGCGCGCGCGACGCTGGTCGCGCCAGAA
>CAYRHV010000014.1:0-22987 GCA_964424045.1 uncultured Ottowia sp.
TCTCTCAAACTCAACTCAGATGAACAGATACAACCTATTGGGCCTTCACAGCTAGTCTGCCCCGAGGTTCGGCGAACAACCGAATCGACCGGAGCAGGCCAAGGGCCAATCGGGATTTTTTTACGTATTCGGTATACTGAAATCGTCAATACCTCATCAGAGAAGGAACTGGAGACAATGACAGCAGATGCAAAGAGCCCTCAGGGCCGTTCCCGGCGCGGATTCATCGGCGCTGCGGCAGCGGGCGGAACGGCAGCGCTGGCAGCACCGTTCATTGCCAACGCGCAAGCGGGCAAGACCACCACCTGGAAGGTGCAGACCTCCTGGCCGGCCGGGGTCGGTCTCGACACCTTCCGCGCCTGGTGCGACACGATCAAGGAAAAGACCGGCGGCGAGCTGGAGTTCAAGGGCTTCGCAGCCAAGGAGGTTGTGGGCGATTTCGAACTGCTGGACGGCGTGAAGAACGGCGTGCTGGAGGCGATGAACTCGTTCACCGTCTACTGGGTCGGCAAGATGCCGGCCACGGCGTTCCTGAGCTCTTACCTGATGGGCCTGCGTTACCCGCACGAGTGGGACGTCTTCTTCTACGGTCGTGACGGCCTGAAGATGGCGCGCGAGATCTACGCCAAGCAGGGCCTCTACTACGTCAACCGCATCCACCACGGGCCGAACCTGATCCACTCGAAGAAGCCGATCCGCTCGATCGAGGACTTCGACGGCCTGAAGATCCGCGTGCCGGGCGGCATGATCGCCGAGGGCTTTGCCGCCGCTGGCGCGCGCACCACCCTGCTGCCGGGCGGCGAGGTGTTCTCGGCGCTGGAGAAGGGCACGGTCGACGCGGCCGACTACACGGGCGCCGCCGTCAACTGGGCGCTGGGCCTGCAGCAGGTGACCAAGTACATCACCATGGGCCCGCCGGGGCTGGAGTGCATCTACCAGCCGGTTGACCTGATGGACTTCGCGGTCGGCATGAACCACTGGAATGCCCTGTCGCCGAAGATGAAACAGTTCGTCGAGCTGGAGATCCAGTCCTACTCGAACGAACACCATGCGGCGATCCAGAAGGCCGACATGGAAGCCTTCCCGAAATTCATCGAGGCGGGCATCGAGATCAACCGGCTGGGTACCGAGGACCTGGAGAAGTTCCAGCGCATCGCGGTGCCGATCTGGTTCAAGTGGGCCAACAAGGACAAGGACGCGGCGCGGGTTTTCAAGGAGCAGCTCGCGATCATGGAGTCCCCGGCCTTCGGCTACGTCACCCCCGACATGTACAAGGGGCAGAAACTCAACTTCTGACGCCGGCCGGTCGTGCTCGAGCCGTGTTGCCCGGGGCAACACGGCTCTGCTGGTTGCAACGCTTCGCAGGCGTTGCAGCCGGCATGTCGCGAAAGCCGATCTTGCGCCACCCCCGCATTTCCCTGTCTGATGCGTGCGCGCCCGCCGGCGTGGCATGCGGCTTTCACGTGCCCAGGGAAAAGCAAGTCCACCCGCTTGTCGGAGACCACGTCCAATGCCTGCATTGACCTTTGTCCTGCCCCACTGGCTCTACTGGATGGGGCTCATCCTGTTTCCGCTGGCCGCGATGTGGCTGGTGCGCCGCCAGGACCGGCGCGGCCCGGGGCCACGCCCCTCGAAGTTCCTGGCCTACCTGTTCTGGCTGTGCTCCGGCTTCCTCGGGCTGCATCGCTTCTACCTGCGCAACCTCTGGGGCTTCATCTTCATCCCGCTGTTCCTCGGCATTCTCTGGGGCAACAGCCACATCCACGAGGAGCGCGAGAACGTCTCGCGCACGCGTGCCGAGGCAAGCCAGGCCAGCACCGCCCTGGACCGCGCGCAGAAGCGCTTCGACGCCGACGCCGCCAGCGTTGACGCGGCCGAACTCGAGCAGTTGCGCACCCGCGCGCAGGAGACCGCGGCGGCGCATCATGTGGCGGAAGGCGCCATCAACCGCTGGCGCACCATCACCACGTCCACGGCGGGCGCCATTGGCGTGCTGCTGCTGATCGACGCCTTCCTGATCCCGGGGCTGGTGCGCAAGCGCCGCGCAATCGAGATGGCCGGGGACGAGGCCGCGTCGGCGCCCAGGGAGGCCGGCGCGATCGATCCGGGCTCGGACGTGGCGGCGCGCGACACTGCCCTGCGCCGCATGCACCCGCCGGCGACGCGCTGGATCGATGCCATGAACGACTGGATCGGCGAATACGTCTCCTACTGGGCGATCATCGCGGTGTTCCTCTACTACTACGAGGTGCTGGCGCGCTACGTGCTGAACTCGCCCACCAACTGGGTGCACGAGAGCATGTTCCTGATGTTCGGCATGCAGTATGCGCTGTGCGGTGCCTACGGCTACCGCGACGACTCGCACGTGCGCGTCGACATCCTCTACACGCGGCTGTCGCCGCGCGGCAAGGCGGCCTGCGACGTGCTGACCTCGGTCTTCTTCTTCATCTTCACGATCACGCTGCTGGTCACCGGCTGGCGCTTCGCGATGGATTCGGTGGGTGTGGGCGAGACCTCGTTCACCGAATGGGGCATCCAGTACTGGCCCGTCAAGCTGATGCTGCCGATCGGGGCCCTGCTGATCGTGCTGCAGGGCATCGCGCGCCTGGTGCGCGACATCGGCATTCTGATCGGGCGCATCCCCGTTGTCACCGTGCAGGAGGTTTCGCACCATGGGGCTTGAACTAAGCATCGAATGGCTGAGCCTGCTGCTGTTCGGCTCGCTCGGCGTGCTGCTGCTGCTGGGCCTGCCGATGGCCTTCTGCACCGGCTCGCTGGGCGTCATCTTCCTCTACATGTTCGGGTCGCCGGCGATCCTGAACATGCTGCCTTCGCGCGTGTTCCCGTTCATGACGGACTACCAGCTGTCGGCGGTGCCGCTGTTCATCTTCATGGCGGCAATGCTGGAGAAGGCGGGGATCATCGAGGAACTGTTCGACGTCATCTACAAGTGGCTGGGCGGTCTCAAGGGCGGGCTGGCGTCGGCCACGGTGGTCGCGTGCACGGTGCTGGCGGCGATGGTCGGCGTGGTCGGGGCGACCGAGATCACCATGGGCATGATCGCCTTGCCCGCCATGCTGCGCAAGAAGTACGACGCCAAGCTGGCCTGCGGCGCGCTGCTGGCGGGCGGCACGCTGGGCATCCTGATTCCGCCGTCGGTGATGGCGATCGTCTATGCCGTGGTGGCCCAGCAGTCGCTGGGCGAGATGCTGGCCGGCTCGGTATTCCCTGGCATCCTGCTGGCCAGCCTCTACGTGGGCTACATCACGATCCGGGCCTACATGAACCCGGCCCTCGGGCCGGCGCTGCCGCCCGAGGAGCGCGTGAGCTTCAGCGAGAAGCTGCGCCTGCTGCGCCTGACGATCACGCCCGTGCTGCTGATCATGCTGGTGCTGGGGGTGATCTTCTTCGGTGTCGCCACGCCGGTGGAGGCTGCCGGCATTGGCACCTTCGGCGCCCTGTTCGTGAGCGCGCTGCACCGGCGCCTGACCTGGAAGGCGGTGCAGGACGCCACCCTGGCAACGCTGAAGGCAACGGCGATGGTGATGTGGATCTTCTTCGGGGCCACCATCTTCGTCGGCTTCTTCATCGTCAAGGGCGGCCAGACCTTCGTCGCCAACACGATTCTCGGCACCGGCCTGTCGCCCTATGGCGTACTGCTGGTGATGATGCTGATCCTGATCCTGCTGGGCATGTTCCTCGACTGGGTCGGCATCCTGCTGCTGACGGTGCCGATCTTCCTGCCGATCATGGCCAGCCTGGCCTTCGACGGCGTGTTCGGCATCGCCGGCGTGCCGGCCGACAAGGTCGGGCTCTGGTATGGCGTCATCTTCATGGTCAACATGCAGATGGCCTTCCTGAGTCCACCCTTCGGGTATTCACTCTTCTATCTCAAGAGCGTCACGCCGCCGGAGATCTCGCTGGGCATGATCTTCCAGGCCGCGGTTCCGTTCCTGCTGCTGCAGGCGCTGGGCCTGACCCTGTGCATCATCTTCCCGCAGATCATCCTCTGGTTGCCGGGGCTGTTCTACAAGTAGCTGGCCCCATGGTGGGTTGACCTCGCGGGCGCGTCGACGACGCGCCCGCTGTCATTTCGTCACGCGATGCGAGCTGGCGCGGGGCGCGTCACAGCAGCGCGCCGACCCGGGTATGCGCGATGGTGACGTGGGTTCGGGCAAGGCGGGCCGCCGCTTCGGCGTCGCCGCGCGCGATGGCCTCGGCGATCGCCTCATGCTCGTTCCAGACGTCGCGCGCCAGGTCGCGATGCCGCAGTACTTCGCTCATGGAGCGCCGCAGGTGGTGCCACTGGGTCTCCATCATCTGCAGCACCAGCGGGTTGCGGCTGGTGCGATAGATCCAGCGGTGAAATTCAACGTCGGCCAGCAGGGTGGCGTGCGCGTCGCCCAGCGCCGCGACCTTGCGGCCGTGCTCGACCAGGGAGCGGCCCATGGCAATCTGCTTGGGCGTCGCGCGCGTGGCGGCCAGTGAGGCCGCCAGCGGGTCCAACGCGGTGCGCAATTCGTAGATGGCGTCGAAACGCGAACGGTCGATCGGCGCCACCTGGAGCCCGCGGCGGCCGCGTGCCTCCAGGAAGCCCTGGCGCTTGAGCTGGCCCAGGGCGATCAGGACGGGTTGCCGGGACACGTGCATGGTCTCGGCCAGCTCGTCCTGCCGCACGGCCTCGCCCGGCATCAGCGTGCCGACGCAGATGGCATCCAGGATGCGCTCATAGACCTGGTCCACCAGGGACCGGGGGCGTTGGACGGATTCGAGGCTCACGCGACGAATTATTACCTGAAGCGAGGGAATTCCCTATTCATTGTTTTTCGAATACCGTATACGATAAATACAGGAATCGACCTTTCAACCACCACAGGAAGACTGCTGCCATGGACCAAGCCCCGATCCGCGTACTGTTAGCCAAGGTTGGCCTCGATGGGCACGACCGCGGCGTCAAGGTCGTCGCGCGCGCGCTGCGCGACGCCGGCATGGACGTCATCTATTCCGGCCTGCATCGCACGCCCGAGGAGATCATCAATGCGGCCGTGCAGGAGGACGTCGACGTGCTTGGCGTGAGCCTGTTGTCGGGCGTGCAACTGACGGTCTTCCCCAAGCTGTTCAAGCTGCTGGAAGACAAGGGCGCCACCGACATCATCGTGATGGCCGGCGGCGTCATGCCCGATGAGGACGTGGAGGCGATTCGCGCCATGGGCGTGCGCGAAGTGCTGTTGCAGGACACGCCGCCGCAGGCGATCGTCGACTCGATCCGGACCATGGTCGCCGAGCGCGGTGCGCGCTGAGGCCGGGTGCAGGAGACAGGCGATGGAAGAGTGGGCATTCCCCGTCGACTACGACGAGAATTATCTGCCGCCGGCGGACAGCCGCTACTGGTTTCCGCGGCGTGAGACCATGCCGGCGGCCGAGCGCGACCAGGCCATCCTGGCGCGCCTGCAGCAGGTGTGCCGCTACGCCTGGGAGCATGCACCGTTCTACCGCCGCCACTGGGAGCAGGCCGGCTTTCATCCCGACCAGCTCAGGACGCTGGAGGACTTCGAATCGCGCGTGCCGGTGGTGACCAAGGCCGACCTGCGTGCATCGCAGGCGGCCCACCCGCCGTTCGGCGATTACCTGTGCGTGCCGGACTCGGAAATCTTCCACGTGCATGGCACCAGCGGCACCACGGGCCGGCCCACTGCATTCGGCATTGGCCAGGCCGACTGGCGCGCCATTGCCAACGCCCATGCGCGCGTCATGTGGGGCATGGGCATGCGGCCCGGCGACCTGATCTGCGTTGCAGCGGTGTTCAGCCTCTACATGGGCAGCTGGGGCGCGCTGGCGGGCGCCGAGCGACTGCGTGCCAAGGTCTTCCCGTTCGGCGCCGGTGCGCCCGGCATGAGCGCGCGCCTGGTCCAGTGGATGGCGACGATGAAGCCGGCCGCCTTCTACGGCACGCCCAGCTACGCCATCCACCTGGCCGAGGTGGCGCGCGAGGAGAAGCTGAACCCACGCGACTTCGGACTCAGGTGCCTGTTCTTCAGCGGCGAGCCGGGCGCCTCGGTGCCGGGCGTGCGCGACCGCATCGAGGAGCTCTACGGCGCCCGGGTCTACGACTGCGGCTCGATGGCCGAGATGTCGCCGTTCATGAACGTCGCTGGCTCGGAGCAGAGCCACGAGGGCATGCTGTGCTGGCAGGACATCGTCTACACCGAGGTCTGCGACCCCGACACCATGCTGCGCGTGCCCTACGGCCAGCGCGGCACCCCGGTCTACACGCACCTGGAGCGCACCAGCCAGCCGATGATCCGCCTGCTGTCGGGCGACCTGACGCTGTGGACGAATGACGAGACGCCCTGCGGGCGCACCTACCCGCGCCTGCCGCAGGGCATCTTCGGCCGCATCGACGACATGTTCACGATCCGCGGCGAGAACATCTATCCGAGCGAGATCGACGCGGCGCTGAACCAGATGGCGGACTACGGCGGCGAGCACCGCATCGTCATCACGCGCGAGGCGGCGATGGACGAGCTGCTGCTGCGCGTCGAGCCCAGCGAGCCCCTGCAGGGCGCCGGCGCGCCGGCACTGGAAGCGTTTCGCACCGAGGTCTCGCGCCGGGTCCAGACCGTGCTGGGCATTCGGGCCCGGGTCGAGCTGGTGGCGCCCCATTCGATTCCGCGCACCGACTTCAAGGCGCGACGCGTGATCGACGACCGCGAAGTGTTCCGCGCCCTCAACCAGACGCTGCAGGGCAAGTCCTGAGCAAGGCGAATTCACCATGAGCTACATCCCATCCCCCGTCCTGCTCGAGCGACTGCGCGCGGGCAACACCTGGGCCCTGAGCCGGCTGATCTCGCGCGCCGAGGCCGGCGTCGCCGAGGTGCGCCCGACCCTGGCCGAGGTCTACCGCAGCGCCGGTTCGGCGCAGATCATCGGCCTCACCGGCGTGCCCGGCAGCGGCAAGTCGACCCTGGTGGGCAAGCTGGCCGTGGCGCTGCGCGAGCGCGGCGAGAAGCTGGGCATCGTCGCCATCGACCCGTCGAGCCCGTATTCGGGCGGTGCCATCCTGGGCGACCGCATCCGCATGTCCGAGGTGGCCAACGACCCCAACGTCTACATCCGCAGCATGGCCACGCGTGGCGCCACCGGCGGCATGGCGCGCGCCGCGCTGGACGCCGCCGACCTGATGGACGTCGCCGGCTACCACACCATCATCATCGAGACCGTCGGCGTGGGCCAGGACGAGGTCGAGATCGCGCACGCCTCCGACACCACCGTGGTGGTCTCGGCGCCGGGCCTGGGCGACGAGATCCAGGCCATCAAGGCCGGTGTGCTGGAGATCGCCGACATCCACGTGGTCAGCAAGTGCGACCGTGACGACGCGAATCGGACGCTGACCGACCTGAAGCGCATGCTGGCGCTGGAGGCCATGGTGGGCGCCAAGCGCGCCTGGACCATTCCGGTGGTGGGCGTGAGCTCCTACACCGGGCAGGGCATCGACGAGCTGCTCGACCAGGTCGCCGCGCACCGCCAGGCGATGGCCGACTCGGGCCTGGCCGCCGAGCGCCGGCGCCGGGTGGCCGAGTTCCGGCTGCAGAAGACGGCCGAGACGCTGCTGCTGGAGCGTTTCAGCGCCGGTGCGCGGGCGTTTTCGCCGCCGCTGGCGGGCCGGCTCGCCGATCGGGCCTTCGATCCGTACGCCGCGGCGCGCGAACTCATCACCAAGACGATCCAGAAGGAGTATTCAGATGAACTGGCTTGACCCCAAGAGGAAGGAACAGCTCCAGGCGGAGCGCAAGGACTGGGAAGGCAACGAGGTCGCCGCTTTCCTGAAGAAGGCACCCGAGCGCCGTGAGCAGTTCCACACCATCGGCGACTTCCCGGTCAAGCGCACCTACACGGCCGCCGACATCGCCGACACCCCGATCGAGGACATCGGCCTGCCGGGCCGCTACCCGTTCACGCGCGGCCCGTACCCGACGATGTACCGCAGCCGCAACTGGACCATGCGCCAGATCGCCGGTTTCGGCACCGGCGAGGACACCAACAAGCGCTTCAAATACCTGATCGAGGCGGGCCAGACCGGGATTTCGACCGACTTCGACATGCCGACGCTGATGGGCTATGACTCCGACCATCCGATGAGTGACGGCGAGGTGGGGCGCATGGGCGTTTCCGTCGACACCCTGGCCGACATGGAGGCGCTGCTGGCCGACATCGACCTGGAGAAGATCTCGGTCTCGCTGACCATCAACCCGACGGCCTGGATCCTGCTGGCGATGTACGTGGCGCTGGCCGAAAAGCGTGGCTACGACCTGAACAAGCTCTCGGGCACGGTGCAGGCCGACATCCTGAAGGAGTACATGGCGCAGAAGGAGTACATCTACCCGATCGCGCCCTCGGTGCGCCTGGTGCGCGACATCATCACCTACAGCGCCACGAACCTGAAGCGCTACAACCCGATCAACATCTCGGGCTATCACATCAGCGAGGCCGGCGGCTCGCCGCTGCACGAGGCCGCGTTCACCCTGGCCAACCTGGTGACCTACGTGGAAGAGGTGACCAGGACCGGCATGCACGTCGACGAGTTCGCGCCGCGCCTGGCCTTCTTCTTCGTCTCGCAGGGCGACTTCTTCGAGGAGGTGGCCAAGTTCCGGGCGCTGCGCCGCTGCTACGCCAAGATCATGAAGGAGCGCTTCGGCGCGAAGAACCCGGAGTCGATGCGCCTGCGCTTCCATTGCCAGACCGCGGCCGCCACGCTGACCAAGCCGCAGTACATGGTCAACGTCGTGCGCACTTCGCTGCAGGCGCTGTCGGCGGTGCTGGGGGGGGCGCAGTCGCTGCACACCAACGGCTACGACGAGGCCTTCGCGATCCCGACCGAGGACGCCATGCGGATGGCGCTGCGCACGCAGCAGGTGATTGCCGAGGAGAGCGGCGTGACGGACGTGATCGATCCGCTGGGCGGCAGCTACTACGTCGAGGCCCTGACCACCGAGTACGAGAAGAAGATCTTCGAGATCCTGGACGAGGTCCAGGCCGAGGGGGGCGCCATCAAGCTGATCGAGCAGGGCTGGTTCCAGAAACAGATGGCCGACTTCGCCTACGAGACGGCGCTGCGCAAGCAGTCGGGCGAGAAGCCGGTGATCGGGGTCAACCGCTTTGTCCAGGAAGAAGCCGACCCCGAGATCGAGATCCATCCCTACGACGCCACCACGGCCGAACGCCAGATCAGTCGCACGCGCCGGATCCGCGCCGAGCGCGACGAAACCCGGGTGCAGGCGCTGCTCGACCGGCTGGTGACGATTGCCCAGGATGAATCGCAGAACGTGATGCCGGTCACCATCGAGCTGGTCAAGGCCGGCGCCACGATGGGTGACATCGTCGAGAAGCTCAAGACGATCTGGGGCACCTACCGCGAGACGCCGGTCTTCTGAGGTTCGGAGGGGCCATGGCGGCGGATTCCGGTCGGTTGTCGCGTGTGCAAGTGCGCCAGCTGAAGGCCGAAATCCGGCGCCATTCGAGCGCTGCCGCGGCGGAGCGCCTGCTGGTCGACAGTGTCAGCAAGGGGCACGACAAGCTGGCGCTGCATCGATACCTGGTCCTGCTCCGGCTCGATGCACCGCGCTGTGCGCCTCATGAAGACTACTGCCTCCGGATCGCCGCCCGCTTGCCCGACGAAGTCGTGCGCCGCATCCGGCGCCACGTCGGCTGGCCCGTTGAAGGCACGGATGCCGCGCTGGACGACGCGGCCGGCGACCCCCGGATCGAACCAACAGGAGAGTGATGATGGCCCCAACCCCGCTGGGCGCAAACAGCGCCGCCGTGATCGCGCGCATGCTCAAGGCGCGCGGCGTGGATCGCGTCTTCGGCCTGTGTGGCGGGCACATCATGCCGATCTGGATGGCGCTGGATGCCGCGGGCATCCAGATCGTCGACGTGCGCGACGAGCGGGCGGCGGTCTACATGGCGCACGCCCATGGCGAGCTGAGCGGCCGGCCCGGGGTTGCGCTGGTGACCGCAGGCCCGGGCGTCACCAATGCGCTCACCGGCATCGCCAATGCCCACGTGGCGCGCGCGCCGGTGCTGGTGCTGTCGGGCGTACCGCCGCGGCCCCAGTTGCACCGCGGTGCCCTGCAGGATCTGGATCACGTGGGCATGGTGAGCGGTGTCACGCGGCTGGCGCGCACCGTGCACGAGCCGGCGCAGGTGGCGCAAAGCCTGGACGAAGCCTGGAGCCTGGCGCGCGGCGACCTGGGCGGTGAGCCCGGCCCGGTCTTCCTGGACTTTCCCACCGACACGCTGCGCGCCGCGGTGCCCGCGGCGATGCCCTTGCCGGAATACCTGCAACCCGGCCCGCGCACCGGAATCGGTGTCGACGCGGCGGCGCTGGCGCGGGCCGCCGACCTGATCTGGCAGGCGCACCGGCCGCTGGTGATCGGTGGCCGCGGCGCGCGCGGCGCGCGGGCGGAGCTGGACGCCTTTCTGGCCGCCACGCAGGCGCTGTTCCTGGACACCGGCGAGTGCAAGGGCGTGCTGCCCGACGATCATCCGGCGCTGGTGAACGCCATGCGCGGCAGCGTCATGGGCGACGCCGACCTGGTGATCACGCTCGGACGCAAGCTCGATTTCCAGCTTGCCTATGGCTCGCCCGCCGTGTTCGGCGCCGCGCGCTGGCTGCGCATTGCCGACAACGCCGCCGAGCTGCGCGACAACCGCCGCGGCGAGGTCGAGCTGCTGGCCGATCCGCGCCAGGCGCTGCAGGCCCTGGTCGCGGCCGGGCAGGGGCGCACGCCGGCGGTTGATGCGGCCTGGCGCGAACGCCTGCGCACGGGGCACGCCGAGCGCTCGGCGCGGCTGGCGGCAAGCATGGCCGCTGCGCCGGACGGCAGCGACGGCGGCATGCATCCGAACCGCCTGCTGGCCGAAGTGCAGCGCGCCATCGGCGAGGAGGCGGTGGTCGTGGCCGACGGCGGCGATTTTCTCGCCTTCGCCCGGGTCGGCATGCGCTGCGGCATCTACCTGGACCCCGGGCCGCTGGGCTGCATCGGAGTCGGCACGTCGTTTGGCATCGGCGCCGCGCTGGCCTGTCCGGAGCGGCGCGTGGCGGTGCTGACCGGCGATGGCGCCTTCGGCTTCAACGCCATGGAAATCGACACCGCCGTGCGCCATCGGGTGCCGCTGCTGGTGGTGGTGGCCAACAACGGCGCCTGGCAGATCGAGGTGCATGACCAGCAGGACACGCACGGCAAGGTGGTCGGCACGCGCCTGCAGCAGGCCGACCATGCCGCCATGGCGCGCGCCTTCGGGGCGCATGGCGAGCGCGTCGAGCGTGCCGCCGACCTGTCGGCGGCACTCGAGCGCGCGCTGGCCGTGCTGGCGACGGGCCGCCCGGCATTGCTCGACGTGCTGGTCAGTGGCGAACCCAAGTCCTCGGACGCCAAGACCGGCCTGGCCTGGGTGCCCGACCTGCAGCCGCTGGCGGCCTGGGACGAGGCCGAGCGCCGCTGGCGCGCGGGCGGCGGGGCGTAGCGGTCTCTGGCTCCGCTCCGGCACGGCCGGCCCGATCCGACTGCGCTACACCCTTGCTTGAAATGAAATACTCTCTGGTGTCGTGACGCCGGGCCTGCGGTCATCGCAGCCGTATCGTTTCATGCGGCGCGCGATGCGTCACGTCATGGATAACTGAAATGAGACTGCCCTACCTGCATTACCAGCCCCGGCTCGATGAGCCTGCGACCTTTGGCGCGGACGCCGTGGCGATTGGCCGCGTGCGCGCGGGCCCGGGGCTCGTGCTGTCCGACCATGCGACGGTGCGCGCCGATGGCGAGGCCGTGGCCCTGGGGCGGGACGTGTTTCTCGGTCCGCGCGCCACCATCCACATCGTTCACGATGTCTACGGCACGCGCGTCGGCGACCGCGTGACCATCGGCCCCTACGCGCTGGTGCACGGCTGCACGCTCGGCGACGAGGTGGTGCTGGGCCCCGGCAGCACGGTCATGGACGGGGCCGAGGTCGGCGCGCGCGCGCTCCTGCTGCCCGACACCATCGTCCCGCCGCGCAAGGTGCTGGCGGGCGAACGGGTCTATGCCGGCAATCCAGCCCAGCCCGTGCGGGCGCTGGAGCCGGGAGAGCTGGAGCGCTGGCACCAGGCTCTGCGTCAGGGGCAGGCACCGCAGCCGTCGGCTGCCGACGGCGCGGCGCCCGGGTCCGTTGCAGCGTCCAGCCAGCCGCCGCGACTGCGCCGCCCGCCGGCCAGCTTCGTCGCCACGACCGCCGATTGCGGCGGCACCATTGAATTGGCCGACGAAGGCGCCATCTACTTCGCATGCGTGATCGACGCGGCAGGCGGCCGGATCGCCATCGGTCGCGGCAGCAACATCCAGGACAATTCGGTGCTTCGGCTGGCCGGCGCGTCGAGTGAACTGGTGATCGGCGACGACGTGACCGTCGGCCACAACGTGCGCATCGGCGCCGGGCGCATCGGCCACCGGTCGCTGGTCGGCATGGGCGCCGTGCTGGCCGATGGCGTGGTGGTCGAGGACGGCGCCTGCGTGGCGGCGGGCGCCTGGGTGGAGCCGGGCGCGCGCATCGAGTCGGGCTGGATCTGGGCCGGGCGGCCGGCCCGGCCGTTTCGCGAGATCCGCAAGCCAGAAGGCGATGGCTTTCTCAACATCATTTCGGTCTACAAGGAATACAGCGAGTTTTATCGCAACCATCAGGACGGCTGAATCACTGCCCGGGCGCGTCTGCGGCGGGGGTGACGGGGACTTGCCGGGACGGATTTTCGGGATGAGTGAACTGCACAAATTCATATTCGACGGCCTGCCGGTGCGCGGCCAGCTGGTGCGGCTGACGGATGCCTGGCAGGAGTTGCTGGCGCGGCGCGCGGGCGATGGCGGCAGCGGCGCCTATCCCCTTGCGGTGACGCAACTGCTGGGCGAACTGACGGCGGCTGCCGTGCTGCTGCAGGGCAACATCAAGTTCGACGGCACCCTGGTGCTGCAGATCGAGGGCGACGGGCCGCTCAAGCTGGCCGTGGCCGAGGTCCAGACCGACCTGCGGCTGCGCGCCACGGCCACGCTGGTCGGCGCGGTCGCGCCGGGCGCCACGCTGGACGCGCTGGTGAATGCGCAGGGGCAGGGGCGCTGCGCCATCACGCTGGATCCGCGCGAACGCAAGCCGGGCCAGCGGCCGTACCAGGGCATCGTGCCGCTGGTCGACGCCGACGGCCAGGCGCTGGCCAGCGTGGGCGCCATGCTGGAGCACTACATGCGCCAGTCCGAGCAGCTCGACACCACCCTGGTGCTGGCCGCCAGCGGGCAGACGGCGGCGGGCCTGCTGCTGCAGCGCCTGCCGGTGCAGGGCGAGCACAACCTGGCGCAGGGCCGACAGACCGAGGAGGGCGGCGAAGACGACTTCGCGCGCCTGTCGATCCTGGCACGCAGCCTGCGCCAGGAGGAACTGCTGGGGCTGGACGCCGACACGATCCTGCGGCGCCTGTTCTGGGAGGAACGCCTGCTGCGGCTGGAGAGCCGGCAGGGCGAGCGCGGCCCCCGCTTTGCCTGCGCCTGCAGCCGGGCGCGCATGGCCGCGATGCTCACCGGCCTGGGGCAGGCCGAGGTCGAGGACGTGCTGCGCGAGCAGGGCGAGGTCGAGGTCGGCTGCGATTTCTGCGGCCGTCAGGAGCGTTTCGACGCCATCGACGTGGCGCGCCTGTTCACCCCGGTCGAGCAGCAGGCGCCCCAGCCGCCAGCCCTGCAATGAGGGACGGCCGCGGGCCTGGCGCCGAGCGCGCGGACTGCACCTGAAACGCCATGCGCTTTGACGTCCTGACCCTGTTTCCGGAGCTGTTCGAGCCCTTCCTGCAGGCCGGCATCGCGCGTCGCGCCTACGCCGGCGGGCAGCTCGAACTGCGGCTGTGGAATCCGCGCGACCATGCCGAGGGCAACTACCGGCGCGTCGACGACCGTCCCTTCGGCGGCGGCCCGGGCATGGTGCTGCTGGCCGAGCCGCTGGCGCGCTGCCTGGAGGCGGTGCGACAGGATCGCGCGGAGCCCGAACGGGAACGCGCGCCGGTGCTGCTGTTCTCGCCCGCGGGTCGGCGGCTCGACCACGGCGAGGTCGAGCGCCGCGCCAGCGGCAGCGGCGCGATCCTGGTCTGCGGGCGCTACGAGGGCGTGGATCAGCGCTTCATCGACGCCCACGTGGACGGGCAGCTGAGCCTGGGCGACTTCGTGCTCTCGGGCGGCGAGATCGCGGCACTGGCCCTACTCGACGCCGTGGCGCGCCTGCAGCCGGGCGTGCTGGGCGACGCCGGCAGCCACCAGCAGGACAGCTTCAACTCGGCGCTGGACGGCCTGCTCGACTGTCCGCACTACACCCGGCCGGAGGCGTGGCGCGGCCTGGCCGTGCCCGAGGTGCTGCTGTCGGGCCACCATGCGCAGATCGAGCGCTGGCGGCGCGACCAGCGCCTGGCGCTGACCGCGCGCCAGCGGCCGGAGCTGATCGAGCGCGCCCGCGCCGCTGGCCGGCTCGATGCACGGGACGAACAGCTGCTGCATTCGTTGCCGCGCGAGCTATAATGAGCGGTTTTTCGATCCTCTGGCCGCCGCGGCAGGAAGCCACGACCGGACGGGCCTGGACAGCGCATGCGCTGTGGCCCTCCTGCTTCGCCGCCCCCAGTGTAGCGGTGCACGATCGAGACGGGAAAATGCGATGAACCTGATCCAGACCCTCGAGCAAGAGGAAATCGCCCGCCTGGGCAAGGAAGTCCCCGAATTCGGTCCCGGCGACACCGTGATCGTCAGCGTCAACGTGGTCGAGGG
Organism: uncultured Ottowia sp.; assembly: GCA_964424045.1. Lineage (GTDB taxonomy): Bacteria > Pseudomonadota > Gammaproteobacteria > Burkholderiales > Burkholderiaceae_C > Ottowia. Next base: position 14,823 of record CAYRHV010000014.1, read on the forward strand.
CTCGCGCCGCCGCGTGCAGGCCTACGAGGGCGTGGTGATCGCCAAGCGCAACCGCGGCCTGAACAGCAGCTTCACGGTGCGCAAGATCTCCAGCGGCGAAGGGGTGGAGCGCACCTTCCAGACCTACTCGCCCCTGATCGCCAAGGTGACGGTCAAGCGCCGCGGCGACGTGCGCCGCGCCAAGCTCTACTACCTGCGCGGCCTGAGCGGCAAGAAGGCGCGCATCAAGGAAAAGCTGCCCGGCCGTGCCGCCAAGCCGGCGGCCACCGCCGCCTGAGAGCAGTGCCGGGCTGGCTGCCCGGCGGGTGTGACCCGCATCCTGCAGAACTCGACCAGGTGCACTAGGCTTGGGCGGTTTGTTGCACCCGGTTGCGCTGCAGCACCCCCCGCATGGCCACCTCATCGATCCAGCTGCCGAGCTTTGATCCCCGCACCATTCCGGTGGTGGGGATCGACAGCAACCTGCCCCCGGTTCCGGCCGAGCGCCTGACGCCACAGGCCCTGCGTGCCCGGTTCCGGGCGCCGCCGTTGTGGGAGCCCGAGCTGCGGCGCGAGCCGCGCTTCGCCGAGCGCGCGCTGGCGCGCGCGGCGGTGCTGGTGCCGCTGATGCAGCGTCCCGGCGGCGTGTCGGTGCTGTTGACCGAGCGCAGCGCGGGCTTGCCGACCCACGCCGGCCAGGTCGCCTTCCCAGGCGGCAAGGTCGATGCCAGCGACGCCGGCATCGTCGAGGCGGCCCTGCGCGAGGCGCGCGAGGAAGTCGGCCTGCGGCAGGACTTCGTCGACGTCCTGGGCCAGCTGCCGATCTACGTCACCGGCTCGCAGTTCAGCATCACTCCGGTGGTGGCGCTGGTGCGGCCGGAGTTCGTGCCGCACCCCAATGCCGGCGAGGTGGCGCAGGCCTTCGAGGTGCCGCTGGCCTTCCTCATGGACCCGGCGCATCACCGGCGCCATCGCCTCGAGTGGGACGGCCGCATGCGCGAGTGGTATTCGATGCCGTACGTCGATCCGGCGCGGGCAGGCGACACCACTGGCCACGTGCCGGCGGGTGCCGAGCACTTCATCTGGGGCGCCACGGCCGGCATGCTGCGCAACCTCTACCGTTTCCTGCTCGCCTGAGCGGCGCCGGGCGCGACGCCGCGGGGACGTGCTTCACCATGATCCTGCTGGCCATCGTGATTGCCCTGCTGCTGGAGCAGGTGCGGCCGCCGGCGTCGCGGCATTCGGCGGGCCGACAGCTGGAGCGCTGGACGCGCGCGGTGGCGCGCAACGTCGACGCCGGCCGGCGTCACCAGGCCTGGCTGGCCTGGTCGCTGGCGGTGGCGCTGCCGGCCTTGCTGGTGGCGGTCGTGCATGCGCTGCTGGTGCGCCTGGCGGGCTGGCCGCTGGCGCTGTTGTGGTCGATCGGCGTGCTCTACCTGACGCTGGGCTTTCGCCGCTTCAGCCACCACTTCACCACCATCCGCGAAGCGCTCGAGCTGGGCGACGACGAGCGTGCACGCAGCCTGCTGGGGCGCTGGCTGCAGCTCGATGCCGAGCGCCTGCCGCGCACCGAGCTCGTGCGCCTGCTGCTGGAGCATTCGCTGCTGGCCTCGCACCGCCACGTGTTCGGCGTGCTGGCCTGGTTCTGCGTGCTCGCCATGGCGGGCCTGGGGCCCGCCGGGGCGCTGCTGTATCGCCAGGCGGAGCAGGTCACGCACCAGTGGCGGCACCAGCCGCAGCAGCCCGAGCGCTCGGTCAGCCCGATGCTGGCCTACGCCGCGACCCTGGCCTGGCACGGCATCGACTGGCTGCCGGCGCGCATGACGGCGCTCGGGCTGGCGATCGTCGGCAGCTTCGAGGACGCGATCGAGACCTGGCGGCGCTTTGCGCGGCACTTTCCCAATCCCAACGACGGCGTGATCCTGGCCGCCGCCGCGGGCGCGCTGGGCGTGCGCCTGGGTGATTCCTCGCCGGGCGATGCGCCGGCCGCCGCCCAGGGCCTGCCGGGCGAGCTGCCGGACACGGTGCACTTTGCGCGCGTGATTGGCCTGATGTGGCGCATGGTGGCGCTCTGGTTGTTGTTGCTGCTGCTGCTGACGCTGGCCCACGTGCTGGGCTAAGCTGCCGGCAGCAAAGGAGAAGACGATGGCGGAGCAGTCGAATGCGGGGCAGGGCGGGCAGGGCCTGCCGCTGGCCGGGCTCAGGGTGGTCGAGTTCACGCACATGGTGATGGGTCCGACCTGCGGCCTGGTGCTGGCCGACCTGGGTGCCGAGGTGATCAAGGTCGAGCCGGTGTCAGGCGACCGCACGCGCCACCTGCTGGGCATGGGCTCGGGCTTTTTCCCGATGTTCAACCGCAACAAGAAGAGCATTGCGATCGACCTGCACCACCCGGATGGCGTGGCCGTGGCGCGCGAGCTGGCGCTGAGCGCCGACGTCGTGGCCGAGAACTTCAAGCCCGGCACCATGGCCAGATACGGGCTCGACTACGCCGGCCTGGGCCCGGACAACCCGCGCCTGATCTACGTCAGCTGCAAGGGCTTCCTGCCCGGCCCGTACGAGCACCGCACGGCGCTCGACGAGGTGGTGCAGATGATGGGCGGCCTGGCCTACATGACCGGCCGGCCCGGCGATCCGCTGCGTGCCGGCACCAGCGTCAACGACATCATGGGCGGCATGTTCGGTGCCATCGGCGCCCTTGGCGCGCTGGTGCAGCGCGGCATCACCGGGCGCGGCCAGGAGGTGCAGAGCGCGCTGTTCGAGAACAACGTGTTCCTGGTCGGCCAGCACATGCTGCAGTATGCGATCACCGGCCAGGCGGCGGCGCCGATGCCCGAGCGCATCTCGCCCTGGGGCGTCTACGACGTGTTCACGGTGGCCGAAGGCGAGCAGATCTTCCTGGCCGCCGTCAGCGACGCGCAATGGGCCACGTTCTGCGACGCGCTCGGCCTGGCGGACCTGAAGGACGATCCGCGCTACGCCAGCAACAACCACCGGGTGCGCGAGCGGGGCGAGCTCATTCCCACGCTGCGCCAGCGCCTGGCCGGGCGTTCGGCGCGCGAGCTGGCGGCGCTGTTCGAGGGCGTCGGCCTGCCATATGCGCCCATCAGTCGGCCCGACCAGCTCTACGACGATCCGCACCTGCGCGCCACCGGCGCGCTGGCCGACATCGTGCTGACCGATGGCGCGCGCGCCGGCCAGACCGTGCAGACGACGCTGCTGCCCGTGACCCTGGGCGGCCAGCACCTGGGCGTGCGCGACAACCCGCCCCGCATGGGCCAGCACACCGACGAGGTGCTGACGGCATTGGGCTGTGACGCGGCGCGCATTGCGGCCCTGCGCGCGGCCCGGGCCGTGGCCTGAATCGGCGCGTGCGGGTGCCGGGCTGCCGGGCGGGATGCCTCGGCGCTAGGGTAATTCCCAGTCGATTCGGGCCTCGAAAACAGGAACCGGTCGATACAATCATTAATTAACCGACCGGGCGGTCACCCCTTGGCCAAGGCCTCGGGCCTGGCCACCGTTTTCCACTTTCCTTCCTGCCTGGAGCAAACCCATGAAGATGAAGAAGATCGTGCTGGCGTGCGTGGCTGCCGTCGGTTTCTCGATGACGGCCTGGGCCGACATCAACGTCGGCGTGACGGTGTCGGCCACGGGACCGGCGGCTTCGCTCGGCATTCCGGAAAAGAACACGCTGGCCCTGCTGCCCCAGACCGTCGACGGGCAGAAGATCGTCTACACCATCCTGGACGATGCGTCGGACACCACGCAGACGGTGACCAACACGCGCAAGCTGATCTCCGAGCGCAATGCCGACGTGATCATCGGCTCGTCCACGACGCCGACCTCGCTGGCCATGATCGACGTCATCGCCGAGGCCGGGACGCCGATGATCGCCATGGGAGCCTCGGCGGCGATCATCGAGCCGCAGGACGCCAAGAAGCGCTGGGTCTTCAAGACGCCGCAGAACGACATCATGATGGCGCTGGCGATCGCCGAGCACATGGCCGCCAATGACGTCAAGACGGTGGGCTTCATCGGCTTCTCCGACGCCTACGGCGAGGGCTGGTACAAGGAGACCGTGAAGGCGCTGGAGCTCAAGAAGATCAAGCTGGTGGCCAACGAGCGCTACGCGCGCAACGATACCGCCGTCACCGGCCAGGTGCTCAAGCTGATGTCGGCCAAGCCCGACGCGATCCTGGTGGCGGGCTCGGGCACGCCCTCGGCGCTGCCGCAGACCACGCTCAACGAGCGCGGCTACAAGGGCAAGATCTACCAGACGCACGGCGTGGCCAACAACGACTTCCTGCGCGTCGGTGGCAAGGGCGTCGATGGCGCCTACCTGCCGGCCGGCCCGGTGCTGGTGGCGGACCAGCTGCCGGCCTCCAACCCGGTGCGCGCCTCGGCGCTGGAATACATCGCGGCCTACGAGGCCGCGCATGGCAAGGGCAGCGTGTCAACCTTCGGCGGCCACGCCTGGGATGCCGGCAAGATCCTGCTGGCGGCGCTGCCGCAGGCGCTCAAGGCGGCCCAGCCGGGCACCAAGGAGTTCCGCGCCGCGCTGCGCGACGCGATCGAGGCCACCCACGAGGTCGCCGGCGCGCACGGCATCTTCAACATGTCGGCGCAGGATCACCTGGGGCTGGACCAGCGCGCGCGCGTGATGGTGCGCATCGAGAACGGTAAGTGGGTCTATCAGGGCGACAACTGAGCGTTGACCCCGTGTCTTGAGCCACAATCGCGCGTGCTGCGAGCACGCGCGGTACGGATCGGGCGAATGGCGGGTTCCATTCGCCCGTCCCGTCTTTCGGGAACATTGCGCTCATGGATCTGCAAATCGCCCTGATGCTGGGGCAGGACGGCGTCGTGACCGGCGCCATCTACGCCCTGATGGCGCTGGCGCTGGTGCTGGTGTTCTCGGTCACGCGCGCGATCTTCATTCCGCAGGGCGAATTCGTCACCTATGCCGCGCTCTCGATGGCGGCGATCCAGAGCGGCGGCCTGCCGACGGCGATCTGGCTGCTGCTGGTGCTGGCGCTGGTGACGCTCGGGGTCGAGCTGTGGCGCCAGTGGCGCGGGGTGCTGGTGGACTGGAAATCGACCCTGGTCTGGACCGTGGCCCTGCCGGCCCTGGCCGCGTTGCTGGTGCTGGGCGTCAAGCCGGAGTCCGGCTGGCTGCAGGCGCTGGCGGTGCTGGCCCTGGTCACGCCGCTGGGGCCGCTGCTGTACCGGCTGGTGTATCGCCCGCTGGCGCACGCCTCGGTGCTGATGCTGCTGATCGTCTCGGTGGCGCTGCACTGGATCCTGGTCGGCCTGGGCCTCTACTACTTCGGCGCCGAGGGCTCGCGCACCGACTCCATGTGGGACGCCAACTGGGACGTCGGCGGCATCCCCGTGGTGGGCCAGTCGCTGGTGGTGGTCGGCGTCACCGCGGTGCTGGTGGTCGCGATGTTCCTGTTCTTCGAGCGCTCGATCATCGGCAAGGCGCTGCGCGCCACCGCCATCAACCGCGTCGGCGCCCGCCTGATGGGCATTCCGACCGATCTCTCGGGCGACGTCTGCTTCGCGCTGGCGGCGCTGATCGGCGCCGTCTGCGGGCTGTTGATCGCGCCCATCACCACGATCTACTACGACACCGGCTTCCTGATCGGTCTGAAGGGCTTCGTCGCCGCCATCGTCGGCGGGCTGTCGAGCTATCCGGTGGCCGTGCTTGGCGCCGTCATCGTCGGCCAGCTGGAGTCGTTCTCCTCCTTCTGGGCCAGTGCCTTCAAGGAGGTGATCGTGTTCACCATGATCATCCCGGTACTCTGGTGGCGCTCGCTCAACACGCGCCACGTGGAGGACGAGGAATGACGACGCGCCAGCTGACGCTGCTGGCCGTCGCGCTGCTGGCGCTGGCCTGGCCCTTCCTGCCCTCGTTCACCATCACCCTGCTGGCCTACATCGGCCTGTATTCGATGGTTGCCGTCGGCTTGGTGCTGCTGACCGGCGTCGGCGGCATCACCTCCTTCGGCCAGGCCGCCTTCGTCGGTCTCGGCGCCTACGCCACGGCCTGGCTCGGCACTTCGCCGGCGGCGGCGCAGGCCCTGTCCATGGTGCCCGCCGGCCTGCTGCCCTGGCTCGGCCTGCTGCTCGGGCTGCTGGTGACGGCCCTGGTCGCCTGGGGGCTGGGCGCCGTGACGCTGCCGCTGGCCGGCCACTTCCTGCCGCTGGCGACGCTGGCCTGGGGGCTGGCGCTGTTCTACACCTTTGGCAACGTCGAGGCGCTGGGTGGCCACACCGGCCTGGCGGGCGTGCCGCCGCTGGCCCTGGGCGGCCATGCACTGACCTCGCCGCGCACGCTGGGCGTGCTGATCTGGGCCGTGCTGCTGCTGGCCATCTGGGCCCTGCACAACCTGCTGGATTCGCGCGAGGGCCGAGCCATCCGCGCGCTCAAGAGCGGGCGCGTGATGGCCGAGTCGATGGGCGTCGACACGGCGCGCCAGCGCATCAAGCTGTTCGTGCTGGCGGCGCTGCTGGCGGCGGTGTCGGGCTGGCTCTACGCGCACCTGCAGCGCTTCGTCAACCCGACGCCGTTCAACCTCGACATCGGCATCGAATACCTGTTCATGGCCGTGGTCGGCGGCTCCGGCTACCTGTGGGGCGGGGTGCTGGGCGCTGCCCTGATCACCCTGCTCAAGCAGGAGCTGCAGGACTGGCTGCCGCGCCTGCTGGGCGAGAGCGGCAACTTCGAGCTGGTGGTGCTGGGACTGCTGATGCTGCTGATGCTGCAGCACGCCGCCGACGGGCTGTGGCCGCTGCTGGCGCAGTGGACGCGCCGGTTCATCCGGCCCGCGCGTGCGGCGGCTCGCGCAAGCGCGACCCGGCTGGCCGAGCGGCCTCTGCCCCCGGTGGGCGAGGTGGTGCTGGATGCACGCGAGGTCACCAAGCGCTTCAGCGGCCTGGTGGCCAACAACGCCGTCAATCTGAATGTCCGGACCGGCGAGATCCACGCCCTGATCGGCCCCAACGGGGCCGGCAAGAGCACCTTCTTCAACATGATCTCGGGCGTCGACGATCCGACCTCCGGCTCGGTCACGGTGATGGGGCAGGCCATGGTGGGCCAGCCCTCGCGCGCCTTTGCCGCGCTCGGCATCGGGCGCACCTTCCAGCACGTGCGCCTGCTCGGTCAGCGCAGCGTGCTGGAGAACGTGGCCGTGGGCGCCCATCTGCGCGGCGAGCGCGGCTGGCTGGCCGCCATGCTGCGCAGCGACCGGCGCGAGGAGGCGGCGCTGCTGGCCGAGGCGCGGCGCCAGATCGAGCGCTGCGGCCTGGGCGACTACGTCGACACGCCGGCGGCGTCGCTGCCGCTGGGCCAGCAGCGCGTGGTCGAGATTGCGCGCGCGCTGGCGGGCCAGCCGGCGATCCTGCTGCTGGACGAACCGGCCGCCGGCCTGCGGCACCTGGAGAAGCAGGCGCTGGCGGCCCTGCTGTCGCAGCTGCGCGCCGAAGGCCTGGCGATCCTGATCGTCGAGCACGACATGGAGTTCGTCATGAACCTGGCCGATCGCATCACGGTGCTCGAGTTCGGCAGCGTGATCGCGCTAGGCACGCCAGCCGAGGTGCAGGCCGATCCGCGCGTGCTGGAAGCCTATCTGGGCGGTGACTTTCCGGGAGCGACGGCATGAGCGAAGCCTTGCTGGAGTTGCACGGCTTCACCGTCTGCTACGGACCGGTGGAGGCGCTGCACCAGGTCGAGCTGACGGTGGGCGAGGGCGAGATCGTGACCGTGATCGGGCCCAACGGTGCCGGCAAGTCGACGCTGCTCAATGCGGTCATGGGCCTGCTGCCTTCCAGCGGTTCGCTCAGCCTGGCCGGGGCGCGCATCGCCCGTCCCAGCGTCGAGGCGATGGTGGCGCGCGGCGTCGGCCTGGTGCCGGAGAAGCGCGAGCTGTTCGGCGAGATGTCGGTCGAGGACAACCTGCTGCTCGGCGGCTTTGCGCGCTGGCGGCGCGGCCAGCGCGACCAGGCCGAGCGCATGAAGGAAGTGTTCGCGCTGTTTCCGCGCCTGCAGGAGCGACGCGCCCAGCTTGCCGCCACGCTGTCCGGCGGCGAGCGCCAGATGCTGGCCATTGGCCGCGCCCTGATGGCGCGGCCGCGGCTGCTGATGCTGGACGAGCCCTCGCTTGGCCTGGCACCGTTGATCGTGC
>CAYRHV010000015.1:0-21474 GCA_964424045.1 uncultured Ottowia sp.
GTCGCGCCCAGGGCGCGGTGCTGGAGTTCAAGGGCGTGCCCGTCCTGCCGGTGCCAAACCTCAGTTTTCCGCTCGGGGATGCGCGCAAGTCGGGCTGGCTGCCGCCCACCATCGGCCTGGACAGCAAGAGCGGACTCGAGCTGGCGCTGCCCTGGTACTGGAACATCGCGCCCAATCGGGACGCGACCTTCACGCCCGTCCTGATGTCGCGCCGCGGCGTCGACCTGGGAACGGAATTCCGCTACCTCGAGGACAACTACGAGGGTCACGTCAATGCCAGCCTGATGCCGGACGACCGGCTGCGCCAGCGCCGGCGCTGGAGCCTGTTCACGCGCCATAGCGGCGCCTATGACACGGGAGTCGCCGCCATTGGGGCGCTGGGGCTTGGGCTCAGTCTCAACCGCGTCAGCGACAACGATTACTGGCGTGATTTCACGCATCGTGGCGAGTTGCTCACCACCCGTCTGCTGCCCAATGACGGTGCACTGTCCTGGTCGCGAGGAGACTTTTCGGCCAGCGTGAGTGCACTCAAGTGGCAGACGCTGCAAGACGTGGCAGCACCCATCATCCCGCCCTACGATCGTCTGCCTCAAGTCAACGCTCGCTGGAGCCGCATTGGAGACCGCGGCCTGGACTATTCGATCGGTGCCAACTTCACTCGCTTTCACGCCGACAGCTCCTTGACCGGGCAACCCAATGCCGACCGTGGTTTGGTGCATCTTGAGTTGGCACGACCGTTCGTCCGGCCCTGGGGTTTCTTCACGCCGAAGATCCAGGTACACGCCAGTACCTATCGATTTGATCGGCCGCTCACCGATGGCTCGGTATCGGCAAGCCGATTGCTGCCCATTGCAAGTCTGGATGGCGGCCTGTTCTTCGAGCGCCCGACCAGCGTCCTCGGCCGCGCCTTCACGCAGACGCTGGAGCCGCGCCTGAAATACATCGCCGCACCGTACCGCGACCAGAGCCGGCTGCCGCTCTACGATACCGGCGCCTACGACTTCAACTTCGCCACCATCTGGTCGGAGAGCTCGTTCGCCGGCCACGATCGCATCGCCGACAACCACCTCGTGACGGCCGGGCTGACGAGCCGGCTGATCGATCCGGACAGCGGCGTCGAGGCGCTGCGGCTGTCGATCGCGCAGCGCTATCGCTTCCGGCCGCAGAAGGTGGTGCTGCCGGGCGCCGTGGCCGAGGACCGCGGACTGTCCGACGTGATGCTGGGCGCCGGCATCAACTGGGACCCGCGCTGGGCCTTCTCGACCGTGGTGCAGTACAACCTCGACACGCGGCGCTCCACGCGCACCACCATCAACGGGCGCTACGTGCCCGAGCCGTTCCATACCCTGAGCGCCGCCTATCGGCGTCAGCGCGACGTCAACAGCGAGTCCATCGACGTCGGCTGGCAATGGCCGCTGGGCGATCTGCTGGGCCGGCGCGCCGAACTCGGCACCACGCGGGCTGGTAGCAGCAGCAGCTGCAGCGGCCGCTGGTACGGGGTCGGGCGGCTCAACTACAGCCTGAACGAGCGTCGGCTGGTGGAAGGACTGGTCGGCTTCGAATACGATGCGGGCTGCTGGATCGGCCGCGTGGTGGTGGAAAAGCTCAACAGCTCGTACAGTTCGTCGACCAAGCGCATCATGTTCCAGCTCGAGTTCGTCGGCCTGTCGCGCCTGGGCACCAGTTCGCTGCGCAGCCTGCGCACCAGCATTCCTTACTACCAGATGCTGGGCGAGAGCGTCACCTCGCCCAGCCGGTTCACCGACTATGAATAGATTGCCGTCCAGCGTTCTTCCCGCCTCGTGCGGCCTGGTCCTGCTGATGCTGCTGGGCCAGCCGGCGCATGGCCAGTCCGGGAGCACGGCGGCGGCGCCTCCGGCAAGACAGGCCGCCGCGGCGCAGCGCGAAGCCGACTACATCGTCGCCGTGGTCAACAGCGAACCCATCACCAACCACGAGGTGCGCGCACGCGCCGCGCGGGCGGCGCGCGAACTGCAGGCGCGCAACCTGGCCGCCCCCCCGGCGGGCGAATTGCGCCGGGAAATCCTGGAGCGCCTGATCGGCGAGCGGGCGCAGCTGCAATACGCGCGCGAGACCGGGATCACCATTGATGCCCCGGTGCTGGAGCAGGCCGAACTCTCGGTGGCACGCCAGAACCAGCTGCCCAGCATCGAGGCCCTGCACCAGCGCATCGTGCAGGAAGGCCTGACCGTGAAGGAGTTCCAGGACGACCTGCGCAACCAGGTGCTGCTGTCGCGCCTGCGCCAGCGCGAGATCGAGCCCCAGCTGCAGGTCAGCGACGCCGAGGTCGATGCCTTCATCCGTGAGCAGACCGGCGCCCAGCCCGGCACGCCCGAGATCAACCTGGCGATGATCCTGGTGGCAGTGCCCGAACACGCCAGTGCGGCCGAGGTCGACCAGCTCAAGGCACGGGCCGACGAGGTGGCGCGGCGCGCGCGCGCGGGCGAGGACTTCGCCAAACTGGCAGTCGAGTTCTCCGACGCCAACCAGCGCGGGCGCGACGGCGGCGTGCTCGGGCTGCGCTCGCTGGACCAGTACCCGGACCTGTTCGTCCGCAGCGTGCAGGGCGTGCGCACCGGCGCGACCGCCGGGCCGGTCCGCTCCGACGCCGGCTTCCACGTGCTCAAGGTGCTGGAGCGCAAGGTCAACCGCACGCTGCCCGAAGTGCGCATCCCGCAGACTGAGGTGCGCCACATCCTGCTCAAGGTGGGCCCGACGCAAAGCGAGCAGGTGGCACGCGAGCGCCTGGCCGACTACAAGCGTCGCATCCAGTCCGGCCAGGCGAACTTTGCCGAACTGGCACGCGAACACTCGCAGGACGCCAGCGCCGCCGACGGCGGCGAGCTGGGCTGGGCAGCGCCGGGCCAGTTCGTGCCCGAGTTCGAACAGGCCATGAACAACCTCGACCCGGGCCAGATCAGCGACCCGGTGACGACGCGCTTCGGCATCCACCTGATCCAGGTCGAGGATCGGCGCGAGGAAGTGCTCAGCGGCGACGAGCAACGCGAGCTGGCGCGCAACATGCTGCGCGAGCGGAAGGCCGAGGAAGCCTTCGACACCTGGGCCCGGGAAGTGCGCGGGCGCGCCTACGTCGAATATCGCGAGCCGCCGGCCTGACACCTGGGCCGGTCGGCGATGAAGCACCGCCCGCGCAAGCGCTTCGGCCAGCACTTCCTGGCCGACCCGGCGGTGGTCGATGCCATCGTGCGGGCGATCGACCCGCGACCGGGCCAGGCGGTGGTCGAGATCGGCCCCGGTCTGGCGGCGCTCACGCAGCCGCTGCTCGAACGCCTGGGGCGGCTGACGGTGATCGAGCTCGATCGCGACCTGGCGGCGCGCCTGCGCGCCGACGCACGGCTGCAGGTGATCGAGTCCGACGTGCTGCAGGTTGATTTCGCCGCCCTGGCACACCGCCTGGGGGCGTCCCGGCTGCGCGTCTGCGGCAACCTGCCCTACAACATCTCGAGCCCGATCCTGTTCCACCTGCTGCCCTTTGCGGCGGCGGTCGAGGACCAGCACTTCATGCTGCAGAAGGAGGTCGTGGCGCGCATGGTGGCGGCGCCCTGCAGCGCCGACTACGGGCGGCTGAGCGTGATGCTGCAGTGGCGCTACGCCATGGAACACGTGCTCGACGTGGCGCCGGCCGCGTTCGAGCCGCCGCCGCGCGTGGACAGCGCCGTGGTGCGCATGCGGCCCCACGAGCGCTTCGAGCTGCTGCAGCTCGAAGCCCTGTCCGAGCTGGTGCGGGTCGCCTTCAGCCAGCGGCGCAAGCTGCTGCGCCACACGCTGGGCCGCTGGCTGGACGCACGCGGCTTTGGCGGCGACTTCAACCTGCAGCGCCGCGCCGAGGAGGTGCCGGTGGCCGAATACCTGGCGCTGGCCGTGGCGCTCGGCTTCGGCGCGGCTGCGCCAGCCGATGCGGCAACCGTGTCCGGGCCGCCAGGGCCAGCCTGAAGCGGTCCGGTATGACTGGTGCTCAGTTGAGCGCCATCGACAGCTTGCGCCGGTAGCTCGACAGCAGCTCCGCCTGTGGGTCTTCCTGCTGCGCGCCCTTGCCCGACAGCTCGATGCCGCCGGCACTCTGGCCGGCCGCGGCGGCACCCGGCTTGGGCGGCGGCGGCGTCAGCAGCTCGAGGATGGCGACGTAGGTCTTGCGCGCGGCTTCGTCGTTCCACTTGCGGTCGCGCAGGATGATCTCCAGCAGCTCATCCATGGCGGCGGTCCATTCGCCCTCGGCCATCAGCGCCTGGGCCTTGGCGAAGCGGGTCTCGAAGTCGCGCTTGTCGGCGGCGATCCTGGCGTCGAACTGCTCGAGGCTCCAGTTGCCGCGCTCGTCCTGCTGCACGAACTCGATCGCGTCGAGCCAGCGGCGCAGGGCAGCGAAGCGCAGCGGCAGCGGCTCGCGCGCCAGTGGCTCGCGCAGCGCCTCGGCCGCCTGCGCGAAGGCGCCGGTGGCGATCAGCAGGCGCACGTAATCGGCCCGCAGCTCGTCGTTGGCCGGGTCCTGGGCCAGCGCCTCGGTCAGCTTGGCCAGCGCGGCCTCGGTATCGCCCGACTCCAGCAGCGCGTCGGCCTCGTCGGCCTGGGCCTCGGCCGCCAGTTCGCCCTCGCTGGGCAGGTGCTTGTCCAGGAACTGGCGCACCTGGCCTTCCGTCAGGGCTCCCATGAAGCCGTCCACCGGCTGCCCGTTCTGCAGCAGGATGCAGGTCGGGATGCTGCGGATGCCAAAGGCGGCAGCCAGTTGCTGTTCTTCGTCGGAATTGATCTTGACCAACCTGAAGCGGCCGCCGTAATCGGCCTCCAGCTTTTCCAGGATGGGGCCCAGGGTCTTGCAGGGGCCGCACCAGGGGGCCCAGAAGTCCACCAGCACGGTGGTCTGCATCGAGGCGGCAATGACCTCGGTTTCGAAGTTTTGGACGGTGACGTCGATCATGAGGCAGTCAGCAGGCAAAATTGAGGGTTGATCCGACCATTGTGCAAGAAATGAATCTCACTGCCCGGCGACGCACCCGTTGCGCGCAAGCCAGCCCTTCCGTCCCGGCCGCGGTCGGCCGGCGCGCCGGCGCCGCATGGAGGCCCCGCCCATGAGCACGCCCCTGGTTGGCGTTGTCATGGGTTCCAGCAGCGACTGGGACACCATGCAGCACGCCGTGCAGCTGCTGCAGCAGCTGGAGATCGCGCACGAGGCGCGCGTGGTGTCGGCGCACCGCATGCCCGACGACCTGTTCGCCTACGCCGAAGCGGCCCGGGCGCGCGGCCTGCGCGCCATCATCGCCGGCGCCGGCGGCGCCGCCCACCTGCCCGGGATGCTGGCGGCCAAGACCCTGGTGCCGGTGCTGGGCGTGCCCGTGCCCTCGCGCCACCTGCAGGGCGTCGATTCGCTGCATTCCATCGTGCAGATGCCACGCGGCGTGCCGGTGGCCACCTTTGCCATCGGCGCCGCCGGCGCCGCCAATGCAGCCCTGTTCGCTGCCGCCCTGCTGGCGCACGACGACGAGGCGCTGCACCAGCGGCTGCAAGCCTTCCGCGCCGAGCAGACGGCCGCTGCGCGCGCCATGACGCTGCCGCCCGCATGACCGCTGACCGCGCACCCGGCGTGCCCGAAGCGGTGGGCGCCCCCGCGCAGGGCGGCGGACCACGCGCAGCGGGGGAGCATGGGAGCCCACTTCTTCCCGGCACCGTGATCGATGGCCGCCCGGCCACCCTGGGCGTGCTCGGCGGCGGCCAGCTCGGGCGCATGTTCGTGCACGCGGCCCAGGCCATGGGCTACGAGACCGTGGTGCTGGACCCGGATCCGGCCAGCCCGGCCGGGCGCGTCAGCCAGCACTTCATCCAGGCCGGCTACCACGACGACGCCGCGCTGGACGCACTGGCGGCACGCGCGCACGCAGTGACGACCGAGTTCGAGAACGTGCCGGCAGACAGCCTGGCGCGGCTGGCGGCGACGCATCCCGTGGCGCCAGCGCCAGCGGCCGTGGCCATCGCACAGGATCGCCTGGCCGAGAAGGCGCACTTCGCACGCTGCGCGGCCACCAGCGGCGTGGCCCCGGCCGCGCACGCGCCCGTCGAAAGCACCGCCGACCTCGCCGCCGTGCCCGATGCGCTGCTGCCCGGCGTGCTGAAGACCGCGCGCCTGGGCTACGACGGCAAGGGCCAGGCGCGCGTGGCCACGCGCGCCGAGCTGGCCGCCGCCTGGGAGCAGCTGGGGCGCGTGCCCTGCGTGCTGGAGCAGCTGCTGCCGCTGGCGGCCGAATGCTCGGTCATCGTCGCGCGCGGCCGCGACGGCCAAGTGGTGTCGCTGCCGCTGCAACGCAACCTGCACCGCGACGGCATCCTGGCCGTCACCGAAGCCCCCGCTACCGACATCCCGACTGCGCGGGCCGAGCAGGCGCTGCAGGCCACGATCCGGATCGCGCACGAGCTCGACTACGTGGGCGTGCTGTGCGTCGAGTATTTCCTGCTGCAGGACGGCCGCCTGGTGGTCAACGAGATGGCGCCACGCCCGCACAACAGCGGCCACTACAGCATCGACGCCTGCGAGGTCTCGCAGTTCGAGCTGCAGGTGCGCACGCTGGCCGGCCTGCCCCTGGTGCCACCGCGCCCACACGGCGCGGCGATCATGCTCAACCTGCTGGGCGACCTGTGGTTCGGCCCCGGCGGCGCGCCGCGCACCCCGCCCTGGGCCGAGCTACTCGCATTGCCCGGCGCGCACCTGCACCTCTACGGCAAGGCCGAGGCGCGGCGCGGCCGCAAGATGGGACACCTGACCCTTACCGGCCCGGATGCGGCCAGCGCGCGCGGCCAGGCCCTGAGCGCCGCCGGCCTGCTCGGCCTGGAGGCCTTCTGAGCATGATCCTGGACGGCACGCAGGCCGACGCCGTGGCCCGGGCCGCACAGGCCCTGGCCGCGGGCGAGCTGGTCGGCCTGCCGACCGAAACCGTCTACGGCCTGGCCGCCGATGCCGGCAACGCCGCCGCCGTCGACCGCGTCTTCGCCGCCAAGGGCCGGCCGACCGACCACCCGCTGATCGTGCACGTGGCCGGTCCCGCCGACGTGTCGCACTTCGCCGCCGAAGTGCCGGCCTTTGCCCAGCGGCTGCTGGCGGCCTTCTGGCCCGGCCCGCTGACCCTGATCCTGCCGCGCCGCGCCGGCGTTGCCGAGCGTGCGGCCGGCGGCCAGCCGACCATCGGCCTGCGCTGCCCGGCGCACCCGGTGGCCCAGGCGTTGCTGGCCGCCTGCGCGGAGCGCGGCATCGCCGGCCTGGCGGCGCCAAGTGCGAATCGTTTCGGCCGCGTCAGCCCGACCACGGCGGCCCACGTGGCGACCGAATTCGGCGACGCGCTGCTGGTGCTGGACGGCGGCCCGTGCCCAGTGGGCATCGAATCGGCGATCGTCGACTGCACGCGCGGCGCCCCCGTGCTGCTGCGGCCGGGCCAGCTCGGCCGCGCCGAGCTGGAGCGCGCCGCCGGGCAGGCGCTGCTGGAGGATGCGGCGCTGGCGCAGGCGGCGCCGAGGGCCTCCGGCACGCTTGCCGCCCACTACGCGCCACGCGCGCGCGTGCGCCTGATGGCGGCGCGCGAGTTGCGCGCCGCGCTCGACATCCTCGGCGCCGACGCACGCCACATCGCCGTCTGGGCACGCGCGCCGCTGCGCTCGGCCAGCAGCGCCCTGCTGCTGCGCCGCATGCCGGACGACGCGGCAACCGTGGCGCACGAGCTGTTCGCCGTGCTGCGCAGCTTCGACGAGGCCGGTGTCAAGCTGATCTGGGTCGAGGCGCCGCCCCCCGACGAAGCCTGGGACGGCGTGCGCGACCGCCTGCAGCGCGCGGCTGCGGCCTGAGAGGGCAAAGCGCCGCAGATCGCCCCAGGCCGGGATGCGCAGGGCGCGCGAGACTTGTTCCGTATTGCCCTGATACACGCCACCTGCTGCGCTCGTTAAACTTCGACTTTTGCCTGGAGCCTTGCGCATGACCCGCCTCTGGACTGGCCTCTTTCCTCGCCGCCTTGCCTTCAGTCTGCTCGCTGGCACGGCCGTGCTGCTGGCCGGCTGCGGCTCCGGCTCGGTGGTCTCGGACCTCCAAGCAGAACGCTTCATCTCCATCGGCGACGGCTTTTCCGACGTCGGCCAGACCGGCACGCGCTACACGGTCAACGACGGCACGTTCAATTGGCTGCAACAGCTGGCGTCGTACTACGGGCTCACGGTCGAGCCGGCCTCGGCCGGCGGCTGGGGCTATGCCCAGGGCCATGCGCGCGTGGACAGCCCGGACCCTGGCGGCGCCCCGAGCGTCAAGGAGCAGATCGACCAGCTGCTGGCCGACACCACCCTGGATCCGAAAAAGGACGTGGTGTTCGTCAGCGGCGGTATGAACGACATCGTGGCCGCGGTCGAGGCCACGGGCCTGACAGGGGCCACCGAAGCCACCATCGAGGTCGCTGCCAAGGCCATGGCCGGGCAGCTGCGGCGCATCGTCGACAACGGCGCCCGCCACGTGGTCGTGGTCGGGGTGCACAACATCTGCCGCACGCCCTGGGGTTATGCGAAGGGGATCGAGGCCGACTACGAGAAATGCATGCCCGCCTGGACCTTCAATCGCGAACTGCTGGCCGCGATCAGCGACATGGGCGCGACGACCCTGTACTTCGACACCGCCCTGTTCTACAACCTGATTTCCAGCAAGCCGCAGAACTACCCGATCGACAACGCCACGGAAGCGGTCTGCACGACGCCCGACGCCAGCACCTGCACGCCGGCGACCGTCAAGGTGGAGAACTACAACCGCTACCTGTTTGCCGACGACCTGCATTTCACCCCGGCCATACAGCGCGCATTCGTCGACAGCGGCTATCCGGAAAACGCCTACACGCGCTTCAAGGAGCGCTGGTGAGGCACTCCGGGTCGGCGTCGGAAAAAGGACGATGAGCAAGACCCACCGCATCGCCGTCATCCCCGGTGACGGCATCGGCCGCGAGGTCATGCCCGAGGCGCTGCGCGTGCTGGAGGCCGCGCAGCGCCGCTTCGGCATCCGGCTCGAGCTGGTGCCGATCGACTGGGCCAGCTGCGACTACTACGCCCGCACCGGCCAGATGATGCCTCCGGACTGGAAGCAGCAGCTGGAGGGCCTGGACGCGCTGCTGTTCGGCGCCGTCGGCTGGCCAGCCACGGTGCCAGACCACGTCTCGCTCTGGGGTTCGCTGCTGAAGTTCCGGCGCGAGTTCGACCAGTACATCAACCTGCGCCCGGTGCGCCTGTTCGAGGGCGTGCCCTGCCCGCTGGCCGGCAAGCGCGCCGGCGACATCGACTTTCTCGTGGTGCGCGAGAACACCGAAGGCGAATACACCAACCTGGGCGGCGTGATGTATGCCGGCACCGAGCGTGAGATCGTGGTGCAGGAGACGGTGATGAGCCGCTTCGGCGCCGACCGGGTGCTGCGCTTCGCCTTCGAGCAGGCCGCCGCCCGCCCACGCCGCAAGCTCGACGTGGCGACCAAGAGCAACGGCATCGCGATCTCCATGCCCTGGTGGGACGGCCGCGCCGACGCCGTGCACGGCGACTATCCCCAGGTGGCAGTGGAAAAGCACCACATCGACATCCTGGCGGCGCGCTTCGTGCTGCAGCCCGAGCGCTTCGACGTGGTGGTGGCCAGCAACCTGTTCGGCGACATCCTGAGCGACCTCGGGCCGGCCTGCACCGGCACCATCGGCATTGCACCCTCGGCCAACCTGAACCCGGAGCGCCACTTTCCCAGCCTGTTCGAGCCGGTGCACGGCTCGGCACCCGACATTTACGGGCAGGGCATCGCGAACCCGATCGCCATGGTCTGGTCGGCGGCGCTGATGCTGGACTTCCTGGGCGAGCGCGCGGCGCACGACGCCATCCTGTCGGCGATCGAACGCGTGCTGGCCGAGGGCCCGCGCACACCCGATCTGGGCGGCACCGCCAGCACCGCCGAGGTCGGCGCGGCGCTGACGCAGCTGGTGTGAAGCGCCCCGGATGACGTTGCACTCCGCGTTCCAGACCTGCGCCGGCAGGTCCGGCGCCGCGGAACTCGGCTTGATACAAAAAGAATAGCTATGCGGGCAAACCAGGCCGGGAAGACAGCACAACTTGGCTCATAATCGCCGTCACTCGAGGGTGCGCTTCGACGCCTCGGGTTCGTCCTCGGCCGACCGCTCCGGGGGCAGCTCGCCCTTGCGGCGGCCGGAAAACATGGTCCACCAGATCAGCAGCACGAACAGCAGCAGCGCCGCCAGCGCCTCCAGCAGCAGCAAGGTCATGAGACGGACATTCCAGTTGGTTGCAGCAGCGACCATTGTAGGAATGCTGGCCGCCTGCGCCGTCAAGCCGCCGGCAACACCCCCACCCGCGCCGGTTTCACCCGAGGCGCCGATGCCGGCGCTGGTGGACGTGCCCGACGGCATGCCGACCGGCCCGGCGCTGCAGCGCGCGCGCAGCCGCTGGGTGCCGGTGCGCTGGGCCGAACTGCCGGGCTTCGAGGACGACGCCACGCACGAGGCCTGGAACGCCTGGCTGAAAAGCTGCGAACGCCCGGCCGCTGCCTTTCGCAGCCTGTGCGGCGAGGTGCGGCGCCTGGCGCTGGCGACGCCGGGCGAGCAGCGCCAGTGGATGCGCATGCGCCTGCAGCCCTACCGCATCGAACCGCTGGCCGGCTCCGGCGAGGGCCTGCTGACGAGCTACTTCGAGCCGCTCTATGAAGCGCGACGCCAGCACACACCGGGCTTCGAGGCGCCGGTGTTCCAGCCGCCGCCGACGCTGGGCCAGCGCAAGCCCTGGTTCACGCGCCAGGAGATCGACACCCGGCCCGAGGTGCGGGCCCAGCTCGAGGGCCGGGAAATCGCCTGGCTGGCCGATCCGGTGGAAGCCCTGATCCTGCAGATCCAGGGCTCGGGGCGCGTGCGCGTGACCGAAGCCGACGGCAGCCAGCGCCTGGTGCGCCTGGCCTTTGCCGGCACCAACGACCAGCCCTATCGCAGCCCCGGCGGCTGGCTGCTGGGCCAGGGCCTGATCCAGGACGCCACCTGGCCCGGCATTCGCGCCTGGCTGGCGGCGAATCCGCAGCGGCTGCAGGACTTCCTGTGGAGCAATCCGCGCGTCGTCTTTTTCCGCGAGGAGGCGCTGTCGCCGCTGGAGGAACAGTTCGGCCCGCGCGGCGCCCAGGGTGTGGCGCTGACGCCGGGGCGCTCGATCGCGGTCGATCCGCAAAGCATCCCCTACGGCACGCCGGTCTGGCTGGCCTCCAGCGGCCCGGTTGCCACCCTGCAGCGCCTGGTGCTGGCGCAGGACACCGGCAGCGCCATCACTGGCGCCGTGCGCGCCGACTACTTCGCCGGCTGGGGCCCCGAGGCCGGCGACTTCGCCGGCCGCCTGAAGCAGCCACTGCGCCTGTGGGCGCTGTGGCCAAAGTAGGACCGCCGGCCGCGACATCCAGGTGCGGGGAGATTGCTGCACCGCGATAATCCCCCCCATGACAACTCCTTCGCGCGCGGTCGGGATCGTGGCCGCCGTGGTCACGGTGGCCCTGTGGACCGGCTTCATCGTCATCGGCCGGGCCTCGGCAGCGCACGTGCTGCTGCCGTTCGACCTGGCGCTGGTGCGCATCACGGGCGCAGCGCTGGTGCTGCTGCCCTGGGGCCTGTGGCTGACGCGGCGCGGCCAGCCAGCGCATGCGACGGCGTCGCTGGGCGGCCTGTCGCCGCTGCCGCTGCGCCAGACGGTGGCGACCGGCCTGTTTGGCGGGCTGCTGTATGCGGTGCTGTGCTACGACGGCTTCTTCTTTGCCCCGGCGGCCCATGCCTCGGTGCTGATGCCCGGCAGCCTGCCGCTGTGGTCCACCCTGCTGGCGTTCGCGCTGCTGCACGAGCGCGTGACGGCAACGCGCGCCCTCGGGCTGGCCTGCATCGCCGGCGGCGGCCTGCTGGTGGGCGGCAGCAGCCTGCTGGCGGGCTTTGGCGGCGGCCAGGTGTGGAAGGGCGACCTGATCTACCTGCTGGCCGGTTTTTGCTGGGCCGCATACGGCGTGCTGGCGCGGCGCTTCCGGCTCGATCCGGTGCACTCGACGATTGCCGTGACGGCGCTGGCGTTCGTGGTCTATGTGCCGCTGTTCGTGCTGCTGACCCGGCTCGGCGTGCTGCCGACCCGGCTGGGCGAGGCCTCGGCGACGGAAATCCTGTTGCAGGCGCTGTTCCAGGGCGTCGGCGTGGTGGCGATTGCAGGCGTCAGCTTCGTGCTGATGGTGCAGACGTTCGGGCCGGTGCGCTCGACCATGATCACCGCCCTGGTGCCGGGCCTGTCGGCGCTGGGCGCGGTGGCGCTGCTGGGCGAGCCGCTGGGCTGGGCGCTGGTCGCCGGCCTGCTGCTGGTGACGGCGGGCATCCTGTTCGGCGTGCGCGGGCCGGCGTCGGGCCGGCCGCAGGCGACCGTGACGGCGGCTGCCGCGCCCGCCCATGCAGCGCACCAGGTGTCGGCTGGAGGGCCGGCGGCATGAAGCTCCTGGCCTTCGAAACCAGTACCGAGCGGCTGTCGATCGCCGTGCAGCACGGCCCGCGCCAATGGCGCTTCGACGGCGCCGGCGGGGCGCAGGCGTCGCCCACCCTGATTCCCGAACTGCGC
This sequence comes from uncultured Ottowia sp., assembly GCA_964424045.1. Classification (GTDB taxonomy): domain Bacteria; phylum Pseudomonadota; class Gammaproteobacteria; order Burkholderiales; family Burkholderiaceae_C; genus Ottowia. The sequence continues at coordinate 12,652 of CAYRHV010000015.1, forward strand.
CGGCTGCTGGCCGAGGCGAAGCTGCCGCTGCGCGCGCTGGACGCGATCGTGTTCGGGCGCGGCCCGGGCTCGTTCACCGGGCTGCGCACGGCCTGCTCGGTGGCCCAGGGACTGGCATTCGGTGCCGGCGTGCCGGTGCTGCCGGTGGACACCCTGCTGGCGGTGGCCGAAGGCGCGCGCCTGGCGCACGGCGCGCGCCGCGTGCTGGCCCTGCTGGATGCCCGCATGAGCCAGGTCTATGCCGCGCCCTGGCGCTGGGACGAGGGCTCGGGCTGGACGCCGCTGGCCGAGCCCTCGGTCGGCGCACCCGAGGACCTGGAACTGCCAGCCGTGCCGGCGGACGGCTGGGTGCTGGCCGGCAATGCCTTTGCCGCCCACGGCGCCCGGCTGCCGGCCGCGCTGGACGCACTGCCGCGGCACGAGGTCTGGCCCGACGCGACTGCCCTGCTGAGCCTGGCGCCGGCGCTGCTGGCAGCCGGCCAGGCCGTGAACGCGGAACAGGCGCTGCCGCTTTACGTGCGCGACAAGGTCGCGCTGACTTCGGCCGAACGGGCAGCCGCGGGCTGAAGCGCCGGGAGCAACGTCATGACCGAACCGGCGAGGCAGCGTGCAGCGACGACGGCGCACGCGCTGGCGCCCGAGGCTCGCTTCGAGCCGATGACACCGGAGCGGCTGGATGCGGTGCTGGCGGTGGAGCAGAGCGCCTACAGCCACCCCTGGTCGCGGCGCAGCTTCCATGACAGCATCCAGGCCGGCTACCAGGCCCAGTGCCTGCTGGGCGGCGACGAATTGCTGGGCTATTTCGTCGCCATGGCCGGCTACCGCGAGGTGCATCTGCTCAACTTCACCGTGGCGCCGGCGCACCAGCGCTGCGGCTGGGCGCGCCTGATGCTGGATGCGCTGGCGCTGTGGGCGCGTGGCCAGCAGGCCGAATGGCTGTGGCTGGAGGTGCGTGTCAGCAACACCCGCGCGCAGCAGGTCTACCTGCGGCGCGGCTTTGCCCGCGTCGGCCTGCGCACCGGCTACTATCCCCTGGGCCACGGCGTGCGCGAGGACGCCGTGGTGATGAACCTGCGCCTGCAGGACCAACCGAACCCATGAGCTTGCACCTGGACGCGCGTCAACGGGCCATGCTGGCCGAAATGGGCGTGCGCGTCTGGCTGCCGCGCGCCCGCACGCCCGCCACCCCGGAGCCGACACCCCCCGATCGCCTCGAACCGGCACACGGCACCGCGCCCGCGCCGCCGGCCTCGATGCGCCCGGCCGCGCCGATCGCGGCGCCCGTGGCGCCATCGCGGGCGCGCCAGTCCGAGCCCCAGGCGCCGCCGCCCGACAGCGGCCTGCAGCCACTGCCGCCCGGCATCGAATCGATGGACTGGGACACGCTGGCCGCCGCCGTGGCGAGCTGCCGCGCCTGCGGCCTGTGCCAGGGCCGCACGCAGGCGGTGTTCGGCGTCGGCAGCCGGCGCGCCGACTGGATGGTGGTGGGCGAGGCACCGGGCGAGAACGAGGACCGCATCGGCGAGCCCTTCGTCGGCCAGGCGGGCAAGCTGCTGGACCAGATGCTGGCCGCGGTCGGCCTGTCGCGTCGCGCCGGCACCGAAGCCGAGGCAGCGGACGACGCCAGCACGTCAGCACAGGGCGTCTACATCGCCAACGTGATCAAGTGCCGGCCACCGGGCAACCGCAATCCGCAGCCGGACGAGGTGGCCCAGTGCGAGCACTACCTGCGCCGCCAGGTGGCGCTGGTGCAGCCGCGGGTGATCCTGGCGCTCGGCCGCTTTGCCGTGCAGTCGCTGCTCGACACCAGCGACGCCATCGGCCGCTTGCGCGGGCGCGTGCACCAGTACCAGGGCGTGCCCGTGATCGTCAGCTACCACCCGGCCTATCTGCTGCGCGACCCGCCGGCCAAGGCCAAGGCCTGGGAAGACCTGTGCCTGGCACTGGCGACGATCGAGGGCCGCGACAGCGCCGGCTGAGCGCCAGCGAATCGGGCCCACGGCGTCAGCTCAGGTGCTGGCCGACCAGGCCGGCCAGCTTGAACATGCCGACGCGGTCCGCGCCCAGCACCGGGCGCAGCTTGTCGTCGGCAACGATGGTGCGGCGGTCCTGCGGGTCCTGCAGCCCGTGGGCCTTGATGTAGTCCCACAGCTTTTTCATCACCTCGCCGCGGCCGAAGGGGCCGGCGCCGATCACGGCCTCCAGCGCGGGGCTGGGCTTGAGGCTGCCGGCGCGCGGTGCCGGCGTCTTCTTCGCGGCGGCCTTGGCCGGCGCCTTCTTCGCCGCGGTCTTGCCGGCAGACCTGGCGGCCGTCTTGCCGCCGGCGGCGCGCGCGGCCGTGCCGCCAGCCGCCGGCGCCGCGGCAGCGCTCTTGCGCGGCGGGTATTTGCGCCCGCCTTCGCGCGGCTCGAACTCGAAGCCGACCTTGCCCCCTTCCGCGTTCCAGGCCAGGCGCGCCTTGAACGGCCGGCGCGTGCGCTGGCTGACAAAGCCTTCCAGCAGGTCGGTGCGGCCGTTGGCCAGCAGCTTGCCCATCTGTTCGGGCGTGATGGCCTGCTGCAGGATCATCTGGCCGCTCTTGAAGTCGCAGCTGGGCTCCGGCTGCGCATGCGTGGGCACGCTGTGCTCGCACACATAGCTCTTGCCGAAGGCCTTCACGGCGCCGCCGCACTTCGGGCACGGGCCAAGGCCGGGCTCGCCCGACAGGTCCACCGGCTCGCCGCTGGCGCGCGCGCGGGCCTCGTCACCGAAGTCGAACTCGAGCTTCCAGTTGCCTGCTTCCTCGTCGCGCACCAGTGCCAGCTCGGCGCTGAAGGCCCAGCCGGCCTTGCTGCGAAAGCCCTCCAGCGGGCCGATGTGCCGGTCGCGCAGGAAGGCCTCGGCCTCCTCGATGGCGAAGGTGCGCCCGCCCGGCGTCTTGGTGAAGGAAAAGCCGCAGCCGGCGCCGGCACCGTTCGCCCCGGTGCAGGCATAGCGCCGGTAGTTCTCCTTCACCACGCCGCCACAATTCGGGCAGGCGGCGGCCAGCGTGGCGTAGTCGCCCGGCACGCTGTCACGGTCGTATTCGCGCGCCTTCTGCACGATGCGCTCGGTCATGGCCGCGATCTCGCGCATGAAGTCGGCGCGCGCCAGCTGGCCGCGCTCCATCTGCGCCAGCTTGTATTCCCACTCGCCGGTCAGCTCGGGCCGCGACAGCTCGTCCACCTGCAGCCCGCGCAGCAGGGTCATGAGCTGGGACGCCTTGGCCGTGGGGATCAGCTCGCGCCCCTCGCGCAGCAGGTATTTCTCGCTCAGCAGGCCCTCGATGATGGCCGCGCGCGTGGCCGGCGTGCCCAGGCCCTTGTCCTGCATCACCTCGCGCAGCTCGTCGTCGTCGATCGCCTTGCCGGCGCCTTCCATCGCGCCCAGCAGCGTGGCCTCGGTGTAGCGCGCCGGCGGCCGCGTGTGCAGGGCCTTGATCTCGACCGAGTCGTTGTGCGCCGGCTCGCCCGGCTGCACCGGCACCAGCGACTTGCCGTCCTTCTCGTCGCCCGGCTCCTCGGCGGCGTCCTTGCCGTAGATCGCCAGCCAGCCCGGCTTTACCAGCACCTTGCCGTTGCTCTGGAAACTGTAGTCCGCGCCATCATGTGTGGCAGTGGTGATGCGTGTCGTGACGCGGTATTCGGCCGCCGGGTAGAACACCGCCAAAAAGCGGCGCGTCACCAGGTCGTAGAGCCGGCGCTCGGCATCCGAGAGCGCGCCGGGCTCCTGCAGCGTCGGGATGATGGCGAAGTGGTCCGACACCTTGGTGTTGTCGAAGATGCGCCGGTTCGCCCGCACGTAGCCGTCCTCGAGCGCCTTGCGCGCGTGCGGCGCCAGGTGCGCCTGGTGGCCGCCGGCCAGCATCTCGAAGGTCTGCCGCGCCACCGCGAGATAGTCCTCCGGCAGATGCCGCGAATCGGTGCGCGGATAGGTCAGCGCCTTGTGCCGCTCGTACAGGCTTTGCGCCAGCGCCAGCGTGGTCTTGGCGGAATAGCCGAAGCGCCCGTTGGCCTCGCGCTGCAGGCTGGTGAGGTCGAACAGTGCCGGGCTCAGCTGCGTGCTGGGCTTGCTTTCCTCGCGCACCTGGCAGTCCCGGCCCTGAACGGCGGCAGCGATGGCCTGCGCCAGGCGCTCGTCCCAGAGGCGATCGGCACGCGCATCCGGGTCGCTGCCCTTCTTCCAGGCCGGGTCGAACCACTTGCCGAGATAGCGGCCAGCCGCGACCTCGAAGCCCGCGTGCACCTCCCAGTAGGGACGCGCCACATGCTTGCGGATCTGTTCCTCGCGCTCGACCACCACGGCCAGCGTCGGCGTCTGCACACGCCCCACGGTGGTCAGGAAGAAACCGCCACCCTGCGAGTTGAAGGCCGTCATGGCGCGCGTGCCATTGATGCCGACCAGCCAGTCGGCCTCGCTGCGGCTGCGCGCCGCGTCCGCCAGACCCTGCATCTGGGCCTCGCTGCGCAGGCGCTCGAAGCCCTCGCGGATCGCCTGCGGCGTCATGCTCTGCAGCCACAGGCGCTTGACCGGCTTGCCCAGGCCCTTGCCGCCGCCGGCGTACTGCTCGATCAGGCGAAAGATCAGCTCGCCCTCGCGCCCGGCGTCGCAGGCGTTGATCAGCTCGCCCACGTCCTTGCGCCGCGCCTGCTTGACCACGGCATTCAGGCGCGTCTTTGTCTTGTCCACGGGTTTCAGGTCAAAGTGCGGCGGGATCACCGGCAGGTGGGCGAAGCTCCACTTGCCACGCTTGACCTCGTACTGCTCCGGCGCCTGGATCTCGACCAGGTGGCCGACGGCGCTGGTGACGACGTAGTCGTCGCTCTCGAAGTGCTCGGCGTGCTTCTCGAACTTGCCCGCCACGGGCGTGAGGGCGCGCACGATGTCCTGCGCGACCGACGGTTTCTCGGCAATGACCAGTGTCTTCATGAGTCTCTTTAGAATCCGGTGTTCTCGCGCGCGCCTGCGCGCGCACGTGCATGAATTCAAGATAGCAAAGAATTTTCGTGGCCCGCAACTCCACTCGAACGCAGGCGGCGAACCCCGCCGGTCGCCGCATCCAGGTGCGGCGCTCGGGCGTGCACGGCAAGGGCGTGTTCGCCCTGGTCGACATCCCGCGCGGCACGCGCATCATCGAGTATGTCGGCGAGATCATCAGCTGGGACGAGGCCCAGGAGCGTCACCCGCACGACCCCGAGGATCCGAACCACACCTTCTACTTCCACATCGACGAGGACCGCGTCATCGACGCCCTGCACGGCGGCAATGCCTCGCGCTGGATCAACCACAGCTGCGCCCCCAACTGTATCGCCGACGAGCAGGACGGCCGCATCTTCATCAAGGCGCGGCGCGCCATCCGCGCCGGCGAAGAGCTCAACTACGACTACGGCCTGGTGATCGACGAGCCGCTGACCGAGGAGCTGAAGGCCGAGTTCGCCTGCCACTGCGGCAGCCGCAAGTGCCGCGGCACGCTGCTGGCCAGCACCCTGGACGAGGCCGACGACGCCGAGCCGGCGTCCGCGGTGGAGCCACGCTGAGGGCCATGCCGGCACTGCGGCTGAGCTGGCCCACCCGCACCCTGACCGAGGCGCTGGCCAGCGGGCTGCCCGGCATCGCCGTCGAGGTCGCGGCCCACATCGATTCGACCAACACCGAGCTGATGCGCCGCGCCCGCGCCGGCCGCCTGGCCCCCACCCTGCTGGTGGCCGAAGTGCAGACCGCCGGCCGCGGCCGCCTGGGTCGCAGCTGGCAGACCGGACCGGCCGGCGAGGCGTTGAGCTTTTCGCTCGGCCTGCCGCTGGCGCCAGCCGACTGGTCCGGCCTGTCGCTGGCGGTCGGGCTGGCCGTGGCCGAGAGTCTGGACCCACGCATCGGCCTCAAGTGGCCGAACGACCTCTGGTGGCAGGACCGCAAGCTGGCCGGCGTCCTGGTCGAGACGGGCGGCAGTGCCGACCCGGCTGGCGCCCGGGCAGTGGTGATCGGCGTCGGCCTCAACATCGCGCTGCCCGCCAGCGACGGCTGCGCCACGCCGCCGACGGCGCTGCAGCTGCTGCGCCCGGACCTCGACGCACCGGCGGCGCTGCAATGCATCGCGCCGGCGCTGGCGCGCGCCGTGCTGGCCTTCGAGCGCCAGGGCTTCGCCCCGCTGGTGGCGCGCTACCACGCACGCGACGTGCTGGCCGGGCGCCCGGTGCGCCTGTCCGACGGCAGCGAGGGCCTGGCCCGCGGCGTCGGCCCCGACGGCGCGCTGCAGGTGCGCACCGCCACCGGCCTGCGCGAGGTGCGCAGCGCCGAGGTGAGCGTGCGCCCGAGTCCCGGGGGAACGCCGGCATGACGCTGCGCCACATCGTGCTCGTGCTGCTGCTGGCCAACCTGGGCTTCTGGGCCTGGTCCGAAGGCTGGCTGGGCAGCATCGGGCTCGGCCCCACGCCGCAGTCGGAGCCTCAGCGCATGACGCACCAGCTGCGCCCCGAAGCCGTGACCCTGGGGCCGACGGCGCCCCGCACGCCGGATGCCAGCCCCATTGCCGAGCGCGCTGCCCCGGCCCCAGTCCCGCAGCCGCGACCGGCACCGCCAACACCCCCGGCAACTCCTGCACCCCCGGCAATGCCGGCAACCGCCTGCCTGCAGGCCGGTCCTTTCGACGCGCGCCAGGCCGATGCCCTGCGCAGCGCTGCCGCGTCCCTGCCGGAGGGCAGCTGGAGCCTCGAGAGCGGCCAGCTGCCGGGGCGCTGGATGGCCTACATCGGCCCGCTCGCCGATGCGGATGCCGTGGCCAGCAAGCGCACCGAACTGCTGGCGCGTGGCGTCGACGTCGATCGACCCGGTACCGCGCTCGAGCCTGGCCTGTCGCTGGGCCGCTTTTCCTCGCGCGAATCGGCCGAACGCGCGCAAGCCGAACTGGCGCGTCGGGGCGTGGAATCGGTGCGCGTGGTGCAGGAGCGCCTGGACAGCGCCGTCTACACCCTGCGCCTGCCGCGCGTCGACGCCGAATTGCGCGCGCGCCTGGACGCCTTGCCGCTCGCCGGCAAGGATCTGCGCCCCTGCGACTGATACCGAATTGCATTAAAAAACATGACAAACAGCGCTGCAGTCATTGAAGCGCAGCGAAGTCATTCGTCATTTGTCATTTGTCATTTCGAACGCAAGTTCGTACGAGAGGCTGCCGGCCACCCGGGACCGCTGGTTCGGCGCTATGCTCGGCGCTCGACCCCGTGGCGGAGATCCAGCATGACCCTCAGGCTTTACTACGCACCCGGCGCCTGCTCGTTCGTGCCGCACAGCATGCTCGAGATGGCGGGCGCCACCTTCGAACCGATCGCCATCCGGCTGCACAGGAACGAGCAGCACGAGCCGCAGTTCCTGGCCCTCAATCCGCGAGCGCAGGTCCCGGTGCTGACCGATGGCGAAGCCGTGATCACGCAGATCATCGCGATTGCCGTGCACCTGGACGCGATGTTCCCGGAAGCCGGCCTGATGCCCCGTGAGCCCATGGCGCGCACCCGCTTCATGGAGCTGCTGGCCTGGATGAACAACACCGTCCATCCGACCTTCACCCACATCTTCATGCCCTTCAAGTTCAGCGACGACGAAGCGGCACGGCAATCCGTCAAGGCGCACGCGCTGGGCCAGTACCGGCAGCAACTGAATGAATTGCAGGTCCAGCTGCGCCAGGCCCACGCCGCCGGCAACGACTGGCTCAGCGGGGTGCGCTGCGGCGCGCTCGACGCCTACGCCCTGACCCTGCTGCGCTGGGGCACCATTGCCGCCATCGATCCTGCCGACACCCCCGAGCTCTGGGCCCATGTCCAGCGCACGGCCCAGGTGCCCGCCGTGGCGCGCACCATGGAGCGCGAGAAGCTGCAGCTCAGCCTGTACCAGCCCGCCAGCTGAAGGCCTCGCTCGGCGATAGCCTGCTGGTTCGCCTGGATCAGCCCGCGTAGGCCTCCAGGCCCAGCGCCACCACCGTCGCCACCTCCGCGCCGACGGCCGCACGGAACTCGGCCTCGGCCTGCGCCACCGCTGCCTGGAAGGCCGCCAGCCAGTCCAGGCCAAGCGGCGTGAAGACGATGCGCCGGGCGCGCGCGTCCAGCGGGTCGGGCTCGCGCGTCACCAGGCCCCAGGCCTCGCACTGGTCCACCAGCGACCCCATGGCCTGCTTGCTCATGCCGGCCCAGGCCGCCAGTTCGGTCAGGCGCGCCCCCGCCAGCGGCAGGTGGCGCGTGATGTGGACGTGGGCAGCCCCCACCTGGTCGCGCGCCGCCAGGTTCGACAGCGCCAGCGGCGCCTGCTCGCTGGCCGCCATGAGCGCCAGCACGCGGGCATCGAAACGCCGCATGGCATGGCCCAGCAGCCGTCCCAGATGAACCTGGCGCCAGCGGTCATCGATCAACCCTGAATCCGGCAGTTGACCGCTGATCATCGTCTTGAAACTCGCATGAATATTGACTTCGACTGCCTCGAGGGCGCTCACCTGTTGGGTGAAAGCGCTCTACGCCCGCCAGCACCACCCTCGCCGCGCCATGCGGCGTTGCTCGTCGTGGCGCACACCAGTGCGCGGCCTCCTCGCGTCTTGCCTGGCACGCCGCGGGCGGCACTGGCAGGCACATCCAACTGCCGGATTCAGGGTGAATCCAGCATCAGCAAATAGTAAGGCAAACTGACCTAAAAATGGCTTGTCTTTGTTCAATGGATTGATATACAGTCCTGTTTAGACATCCAGGTATTCACCACAACACTTGACAAGCAATTGATTCGCAAGGAGAAAATCATGGACATGGCAATTGCCGACAAGGCCGAGAAGGC
>CAYRHV010000016.1:0-21014 GCA_964424045.1 uncultured Ottowia sp.
CAGGTCGGCCTCGAGGGCCTGTCCATCGGCAATCTGGCCGAGGCGGTGGGCAAGAGCAAGTCAGGCGTGTTTGCCCACTTCGGCTCGCGCGACGAACTGCAGATCGCCGTCATCCGCGAGTACTACGTCCGCTTCGAGACCGAGGTGTTCCGGCCCGCGATCCGCAAGCCGCGCGGGCTGCCGCGCGTGCGTGCGCTGTTCGAGAACTGGCTGGCCCACACCACCACCGCCCTCGACTCGGGCAACATCTTCATCAGTGGCGCGGTCGAGTTCGACGATCGCCCTGGCCCGGTACGGGACGCCCTGGCCGAGACCATCACGACCTGGATCGACGCCATCGCGCGCGCCGTCGCGCAGGCGATTGAAGAGGGCCATCTGCGCGCCGACGCCGACCCGCGCCAGGTCACCTTCGAGATCCATGGCCTGATCCTGGCGCTGCACTTCGAGGCCCGCTTCATGCGTCGCGCCGGCGCGCCGGCGCGGGCCCGGCAGGGCTTTGCCAACGTTCTGGCGCGTTACGGCGCCTGACCCTTCCTTCTCTCACCCATCCATCCGATTCAGCAAGGAGCTCCTTCATGCCCAGCTACACCCCACCCCTGCGCGACATGCAGTTCGTGATGCACGAAGTGCTGCATGCCGTCGACCAGCTGACCCCCATGGCCCGTTTTGCCGATCTCGACGTCGACACGGTCAACGCCGTGCTGGAGGAGGGTGGCAGGTTCGCTGCCGAGGTGCTGCAGCCGATCAACCTGAGCGGTGACGCCGAAGGCTGCCAGCTGGACAAGGCCACGCACAGCGTGACGGCGCCCAGGGGCTTCAAGGAAGCCTACGCCCAGTACGTCGAGGGCGGCTGGCCGAGCCTGACCTGCGAGACCGAATACGGCGGCCAGGCCCTGCCCGAGACGCTGGCAACCGCCGTGGGCGAGATGCTCAACAGCGCCAACCAGGCCTGGACCATGTACCCCGGCCTGGCGCACGGGGTTTACGCAGCGGTCCATGCACATGGCAGTGACGAACAGAAGAAGCTCTACCTGCCCAAGCTGACGAGTGGCGAATGGGCGGGCACCATGTGCCTGACCGAGCCGCATTGCGGCACCGACCTGGGCCTGCTGCGCACCAGGGCCGAGCCGCAGGCTGATGGCAGCTACCGGATCACCGGCAACAAGATCTTCATCAGTGCCGGCGAGCACGACTTCACCGACAACATCATCCACCTGGTGCTGGCGCGCCTGCCGGACGCACCCGCCGGTTCGAAGGGCATCAGCCTGTTCATCGTGTCCAAGGTCAAGGTGAAGGCCGATGGCAGCCTGGGCGAGCGCAACGCGGTGGTGTGCACTGGGCTCGAACACAAGATGGGCATCCACGGCAACGCCACCTGCCAGCTGAGTTTCGACGATGCCGAAGGCTTTCTGGTGGGCCAGCCGAACAAGGGCCTGGCCGCCATGTTCGTGATGATGAACGGCGCCCGCCTGGGCGTCGGCAACCAGTCGCTCGGCCTGACCGAGGTCGCCTACCAGAACGCCCTGGCCTACGCCAAGGAGCGCCTGCAGATGCGCAGCCTGTCGGGCGTCAAGGCCAAGGACCAGCCAGCCGATCCGATCATCGTGCACCCCGATGTGCGCAAGATGCTGCTGACGGCGCGGGCCTGGGCCGAGGGCGGTCGCGCCATGGCGCTGTACTGCGCGCTGCTGCTGGATCAGGCGCAGCACCACGGCGACGCCAAGGTGCGCGAGGACAGCGAGGAGATGGTGGCGCTGCTGACGCCGATCGTGAAGGCCTTCCTGACCGACAACGGCTTTGCCGCCACCAGCGCCTGCATGCAGGTGTTCGGCGGCCACGGCTACATCCACGAGACCGGCGCCGAGCAGTTCGTGCGCGACGCGCGCATCAACATGATCTACGAGGGCACCAACACCGTGCAGGCGCTCGACCTGCTGGGGCGCAAGGTGCTGATGAATCAGGGCGCGACGCTGAAGAAGTTCGGCAAGCAGGTCGAGGCGCTGATTCGCGAGGAGGGCGTGAACGAGGCCATGGCCGAGTTCATCAATCCGCTCGCCGTGCTGGCCGACAAGTTCATCAAGTTCTCGACCGAGATCGGCTTCAAGGGCATGAGCAATCCGGACGAGGTCGGCGCCGCCGCCACCGACTATCTGCGCGTGGCCGGCCACCTGGTGTTTGCCTGGCTGTTCGCGCGCATGGCCAGCGTGGCGCAAAAGCAGATCGCCGCCGGCAGCACCGATCCGTTCTACGCCGCCAAGCTGCAGACTGCACGCTTCTACTTCGCGCGCCTGTTCCCCGAGACCGCCAGCCTGATGATCACCGCGCGTTCGGGCGCGGCCAATCTGCTGGACACCGAGGCGGCACTGGCATGAAGGCGCACCTGACTGCGATCCCGCGCAGGCTGGCTGGCACCGGGCTTGCCGCTGCCGCGCTGCTGGCGCTGAGCGCGCAGGCGCAGATGACCCCCGTGGGCACCTGGCACAGCATCGACGACAAGACCGGCGAGGCCAAGGCCGAGATCCGCATCACCGAAGGGTCTGCCGGCCTGACCGGGCGCATCGAGAAGACCCTGCGCGAAGGCGCGAAAACCGTGTGCGACGAATGCACCGACGACCGCAAGGGCCAGCCGATGGCGGGCCTGGAGATCATTCGCGGTGGCGTGCAGGAAGAGGGCCAGGAAGTCTGGTCCGGCGGCAAGATTCTCGATCCCGAGAACGGCAAGGAATACCGCGCCAGCTTCACGCCTACCGAGGGCGGAGCCACGCTCCAGGTGCGCGGCTATCTGGGCCCGTTCTGGCGCACCCAGACCTGGAAGCGCGTGCAATAAGGAAACCCCATGTCCCGATTCAACCCAAGAAAAGTCGCGGTGCTCGGCGCCGGCGTGATGGGTGCGCAGATTGCCGCGCAGCTCGTCAACCTGAAGGTGCCGGTCATCCTGTTCGACCTGGCTGCAAAGGAAGGGCCCAAGAGCGGCATCGCCCTGAAGGCCATCGCCGGCCTGAAGAAGCTCAAGCCCTCGCCGATCGGCGTGGCGCGCGACGCCGACCTGATCGAGCCCGCCAACTACGACGACGACCTGAAGAAGCTCAAGGGCTGCGACCTGGTGATCGAGGCGATCGCCGAGCGCATGGACTGGAAGCGCGACCTGTACCACAAGATCGCGCCCTTCGTCGGCAAGCAGGCCCTGCTGGCGTCCAACACCTCGGGCCTGTCGATCACCGAGCTGTCCGAGGCATTGCCCGAGCAGCTGCGGCACCGCTTCTGTGGCATCCACTTCTTCAACCCGCCGCGCTACATGCACCTGGTCGAGCTGATCGCCACGCCGGCGACCGACGCGGCCGTGCTCGACCAGCTCGAGGCCTTCGTCACCAGCGGCCTGGGCAAGGGCGTGGTGCGCGCCAAGGACACGCCCAACTTCATCGCCAACCGCATCGGCATCGGCAACCTGCTGATGACCATGAAGGAGGCCGAGCGCTACGGCCTCAGCTACGACGTGGTCGACGACCTGACCGGCAAGCGCCTGGGGCGCGCCAGCAGCGGCACCTTCCGCACCGCCGACGTGGTGGGGCTGGACACGCTGGGCCACGTCATCAAGACGCAGCAGGACAAGCTGAGCCTGGAGACCGATCCGTTCTATGCGGCCTTCAGCACCCCGGCGGATCTGGCCAGGCTGATCGAACTCGGCCACCTCGGGCAGAAGAGCAAGGCCGGCTACTTCAAGAAGGTCGGTCGCGACATCCTGCGCTTCGACGTCAGGAAGGGCGACTACGTGCCGGCCGGCGCCAAGGCCAATGCGGTCTATGGCCGCATGCTGAAGCGCCCGGCGGCCGAGCGCCTGAAGCTGCTGCAGGGCGCCACGGGCGTCGAGGGCCAGTTCCTGTGGGCCGTGCTGCGCAATGGCTTTCACTACGCCGCCGTGCATCTGCAGAGCATTGCCAGCACGGCGCGCGACGTCGACCAGGCCATGCGCTGGGGTTTCGGCATGAAGCAGGGGCCGTTCGAGCTCTGGCAGGAGGCCGGCTGGCTCGAAGTGGCGCAGATGATCCAGGCCGACATCGACGCCGGCAAGGCCGTGTGCCCGGCGCCGCTGCCCGACTGGGTGTTCAAGGGCCCGGTGGCCGATGCTGGCGGCGTGCACACCGCGCAGGGTTCCTGGAACCCGGCCACCGGTCGCTTCGAGCCGCGCCGCGACTTGCCGGTGTATGCGCGCCAGCCTTTCCCCGAGCTGCTGCTGGGCGAGGCCGGGCCGCGGGCCCGGGACGCCGGCAAGACCGTGTTCGAGGACAAGGCGATCCGCGTCTGGACGCTGGATGACGAGGTGCTGATCGCTTCGCTGAAGACCAAGATGCACGTCATCAGCCCGCAGGTGGCCGAAGGCTTCACTGTCGCCATCGACACCGCCGAGCGCGAATACCAGGGCCTGGTGGTCTGGAACGACAGCGAGCCGTTCTCGGTCGGTGCCGACCTGGAGTCGGTGCTGCCCGGCTACGTGGCCGGCGGCGCCGACATGGTGGGCGCCATGGAGCAGGAACTGCAGCAGATGGTGCTGCGCCTGCGCTACGCCCAGGTGCCGGTGGTGGCCGCGATCCGCGGCATGGCGCTGGGCGGCGGCTGCGAGATCGCCGTGCACTGTGCGCGTCGCGTGGCGCACCTGGAAAGCTACATCGGCCTGGTCGAGGTCGGCGTCGGCCTGGTGCCGGGCGGCGGCGGCCTGACCTACATCGCCCGCCGCGCAGCCGAGAACGCCGAGGCCAGCAGCAACAAGGACCTGCTGCCCTTCCTGACCAACGGCTTCATGGCGGCGGCCATGGCCAAGGTCGGCACCAGCGCAATCGAGTCGCGCGAGCTGGGCTACCTGCTCTGGGACGATTCCATCGTTGCGCACAAGGACGAGGTGCTGCACGTGGCGCTGGCCGAAGTCAAGGCCATGCACGCCGCGGGTTGGCGCGCGCCGATGAAACGCCTGTTCCCGGTCGCCGGGCGCGACGCCAAGGCCACCATCAGCGGTCAGCTGGTGAACATGCGCGACGGCGGCTTCATCAGTGCGCACGACTTCCACATCGCGCGCCAGATCGCCCACGTGCTGACCGGCGGCGACGTCGACGCCGGCACCCTGGTGAGCGAGGAATACCTGATGACGCTGGAGCGCCAGGCCTTCACCGGCCTGATCGGTCACCCGAAGACCCAGGCGCGCATCATGGGCCTGCTGGCCACCGGCAAGCCGTTGCGCAACTGAGGCGGCGTCCAAGGAGAATTCGAGATGAGCAAACAGATTCAAGACGCCTACATCGTCGCCGCCACGCGCACGCCGATTGGCCGGTCGCACAAGGGTTATTTCAGGCACACGCGGCCGGACGAGCTGCTGGCGACCATCGTCAGGGCTGCCATGGCGCAGGCTCCGGGCCTGGACCCGGCGGCGGTGGAAGACCTGATCGCCGGCTGCGCCATTCCCGAGGCCCAGCAGGGCCTGAACGTGGCACGCATCGGTGCCGTGCTGGCGGGGCTGCCCAAGAGCGTGGGCGGCATCACCGTCAACCGCTTCTGCGCCTCGGGCCTGTCGGCGGTGCAGATCGCGGCCGACCGCATTCGCGTCGGCGAGGCCGAGGTGCTGATTGCCGCCGGCGTCGAGAGCATGAGCATGGTGCCGATGATGGGCAACTCGCCCAGCCTGTCGCCCGCCATCTTTGCCGACACCGACAGCATCGACGACTACGGCATCGCCTACGGCATGGGCATGACGGCCGAGAAGGTCGCGCAGCAGTGGCAGGTCACGCGCGAGCAGCAGGACGCCTTTGCCCTGCAGTCGAACCAGCGCGCCGTGAAGGCCATTGCTGCCGGCGAGTTCAAGGACGAGATCACGCCGATCGAGGTCACGGCGCGCAGTGCCAACCTGAAGACCGGCGAGCCCGTCGTCACCACGCGCACGGTCGACATCGACGAGGGCCCGCGTCCTGACACCTCGATGGAGGGACTGGCCAAACTGCGCCCGGTGTTTGCCGCGCGCGGCAGCGTCACGGCCGGCAACAGCAGCCAGACCAGCGATGGCGCCGGCGCCCTGATCCTGGCCAGCGAGGCGGCGGTAAAGCGCTTCGGCCTGACGCCGCTGGCGCGCTTCGTCAGCTTTGCGGCGCGCGGCGTGCCGCCGCAGATCATGGGCATCGGCCCGATCGAGGCGATTCCGGCCGCCCTCAGGCTGGCCGGGCTGAAGCACGAGGACATGGGCTGGATCGAACTGAACGAGGCCTTTGCCGCGCAGTCGCTGGCCGTCATCAAGACCCTGGGCCTGGACCCGGAGCGCGTCAACCCGATGGGCGGCGCCATTGCCCTGGGCCATCCGCTGGGCGCCACCGGCGCCATCCGCTCGGCCACCACCATCCACGCCATGCGGCGCCACCAGCTGCGCTACGGCATGGTCACCATGTGCGTCGGCATGGGGCAGGGTGCGGCGGGCATCTTCGAGCGCGTCTGATCCGGTGGCGTCCGTGCGGGCGCCGGGACACGACAGGAGCATTGGTGGACGCCAGCACGACGGAACCCCATCCCTTTGATCGCGCCATGGCGCTGACGCCGCAAACGCCGGCGCCGGGCGCCGATGGCGTGCTGCGGCTGGATGGCCACACCAGCGCCGATTACGCCAACATGGTGGGCCCGTATGGCGGCATCACGGCGGCACAGGCGCTGCAGGCGGTGCTGCTGCACCCCGCGCGCCTGGGCGAGCCGGTGGCCTTCACGGGCAACTTCGCCGCCGCGCTGGCCGACGGCGACTTTTGCGTCGATGCCCAGCCGGCGCGCACGAACCGCTCGACCCAGCACTGGCTGGTGACGATGCGGCAGGCCGAGGCCGTGGTCTTCACGGCCACCGTGGTGACGGCCCGGCGCCGCGACACCTGGGGCGCGACCGACGCCCGCATGCCGGCTGCACCGCCGCCCGACGAGCTGCCGCCCATGCCGCCGCTGCCGCACCCGCGCTGGCTGGCGCGCTACGACATGCGCTGGATCGAGGGCGCGATGCCGCGCACCTGGGATGGCGCCGAACATCCGGACAGCCTGACCCGCCTGTGGGTGCGCGATGCGCCGCCGCGCCGCCTCGACTTCCCCGGCCTGCTGGCGCTGTGCGACGTGTTCTACCCGCGCCTCTGGTTGCGCCGGGCCACGCTGACGCCGATCGGCACGGTGTCGTTCACGGTCTATTTCCACGCCGGTGCCGAGGACCTGACCGCCGTCGGCACGGGGCATCTGCTGGCCGAGGCGCGCGCCCAGCGCTTCCACCAGGGCTATTTCGACCAGAGCGGCGCGCTGTGGCGCCGGGACGGGGCCCTGCTCGCCACCACGCACCAGCTGGTCTATTTCCGTGAGTGATCGGGGCGCGCCAGGGCGTGGCCGCGTGCCCAGCGGCCGATCCGGTGCAGCAGGCCGGCAAATGCCAGCGCCCAGGCCAGCAGGGCGGCGGCCCCGAACAGCGGCGGCAGCCAGTGCATGAAGTCCAGCCCGAGGGCGGCGATCAGGTCGAAGGTGCAGACCGCGTACATGCCGAGCGGGAACACCGCGCCCCAGTACAGGGGGTCGTAGCGCAGCGGAAAGCGCCGGATGCCGTGGCGCCACACGCCCAGCACCAGCAGCATCGGGATCCACCAGGTGCCGCTGGCCCAGTAGAACAGGGTGAAGCCCTTGATGAAGGGCAGCAGCGGCAGCAGGAAGGGCGCCTCCGGCGCGTCCAGCGTCAGCAGCGAGCCGGCCAGCGTCGAGATCGCCATGGCGCCCATGTTGATCCAGTAGGGGGGCGTCAGGTCATCCGGGGACAGCGTGAAGAAGGTGTAGCGGTAGAAGATCAGCGTCATCAGCCAGATGTAGAGCATGCCGCCCCACAGCCACAGGGCGAGGGCGGCAAAGCGCATCACCAGGCGCTGGTCGATCGGCAGCTGCGGCGCCAGCAGGGCGCCCAGCACGGCGATCGACTGCGTCGCCACCACCATCAGCAGCCAGGCGCCATTGATGCCGCCAGCCAGGGTCGGCTTGTCGCGCTTGGTGGTGAACACCGCGAGCACGCCATAGGTCAGCACCAGCCACAGCGCCACGGTCACCAGCCACAGCGCGAAGGCCGTGCGCTGCAGGTCCCAGAGCAGCAGGCACTGGCTGCCCAGCACCCCGGAGCCGGCCACCATGGTGAAGAAGCCCGGCCCGCGCAGGTGGTCCACCAGGTCGGCGACGAAGCGCTGACGGTGGCGCGCCAGCCGCAGCAGCGTGAGCAGCCACAGCACGCCGTAGGCCAGCACGTTGACGAGGAACAGCGCCTGCGCCAGCCGCGGGTGGCCCAGCAGCTGGGCTGCGATCGAGACGATGCCGGTCGCCATCACCATGCTGAAGTTGGCGGGCGACAGCTCGGCCAGGGTCAGCGGCCGGGCGGCGGGCACGGTGGATGGCGGTTCGGTCGCGTCGGGCATCGGCCCCGATTGTCGGGGCGAACGCGTGGGCCCGTGCGACGCGCCGGCCGAACACGGCCTCGCACCGGGGTGGCGCGCTGCGAAGCAGTAGGATTGCCGGCAGGGTGGCACGCCGGCGGCCGCCTTTCTGATTTCCCGATCCAGGAGCATTCATGAGCGACATCCTGCAGCACGTCGAAGACGGCGTGATGACCCTGACCTTCAACCGGGTCGAGAAGAAGAACTCGATCACGGTGGCCATGTATGCGGCGCTGGCGGACGCGCTGGAGCAGGCGGCGGACGACGCCGCCGTGCGCGTGCTGCTGCTGCAGGGCGACGCCACCGTGTTCTCGGCCGGCAACGACATCGCCGACTTCCAGCGCGCCGCGCAGGAGCCGGCGCTGCCGCGGCCGCAGCAGCCGGTCTGGCGCTTCCTGCGCGCCGTCGCGACCTTCCCCAAGCCCCTGCTGGCCGCGGTGTGCGGGCCGGCCGTCGGCATCGGCACGACCCTGCTGCTGCACTGCGACCTGGTGTATGCGGGCGACAACGCTGCCTTCGCGCTGCCCTTCGTCAACCTGGGCCTGGTGCCCGAGGCCGCCTCGAGCCTGCTGCTGCCGCAGATGTTCGGCATGCACCGCGCCGCCGAGGCGCTGCTGATGGGCGATCCCTTCATGGCCGAGGCCGCGCTCGAGGTCGGGCTGGTGAATCGCATCGTGCCGCCCACGGAGTGCAATGCCGTGGCCCGGCAGCAGGCGCGCAAGCTCGCCGCCAAGCCGCTGACGGCGCTGATGGAAACCAAGCGCCTGATGAAGGGGGCGCAGCAGGAGGCGGTGCTGGCGCGCATGGACGCGGAGGGCGACGTGTTCGAGCGCATGCTGCAGGCCCCCGCCGCGCGCGAGGCCTTTGCCGCCTTCATGCAGAAGCGCAAGCCGGATTTCAGCCAATGCTGAAGCAGGGCAGCTCGCTAGCGGCTGGGGTGTCGCAAGCTGGGCCCTTCCCGTCATGACGGCACCCACACCCGTCCACAGTTCGTTCGAGCCGGAGTTCGTCGCCGGCCTGTGCGAGATCTTCGAGCAGCGCATCAGCTTCAACCAGTTGCTGGGCATCGAGGTCACCGAACTGATGCCCGAGCGCGTCGAATGCCGCATCCGGATGCGGCCCGAGCTGATCGGCCATTACGCGCACCAGCGGCTGCATGGCGGCGTCATCAGCGCGACGCTGGATGCGACCGGCGGCCTGATGGTGATGGCGGCGATCGGCGCGCGCCACCCGAACGAGACGCCCGCGCAGCGGCTGGCGCGCTTCGGCAAGCTGGGCACGATCGACCTGCGGGTCGACTATCTGCGCCCCGGCGTCGGTTCGTGGTTTCGCGCCCAGGCCGAGATCCTGCGCCTGGGCTCGCGCGTGGCCAGCACGCGCATGGAATTTCGCGCCGCCGACGACACGCTGCTGGGCGTCGGCGCGGGTGCCTACATCGTTTCGTGATGGTCGCGCGTCGGCGTCCGGGCGCGCGGCTCAGGCGCCGTCCTGCTGCTCCAGGAAGCGCTGGGCGTCGAGCGCGGCCATGCAGCCGGTGCCGGCGCTGGTGACGGCCTGGCGATAGACGTGATCGGCCACGTCGCCAGCGGCAAACACGCCCGGCACGCTGGTCTGGGTGGCAAAGCCCTGCAGGCCGCCGCGCGTGCGGATGTAGCCGCCCGGCATCTCCAGCTGGCCCTCGAAGATGCCGGAGTTGGGCGCGTGGCCGATGGCGATGAAGCAGCCCTGCAGCTGGATGTCCTCGGTCGCGCCGGTGTCGACGTGGCGGATGCGGATGCCGGTGACGCCGCTGGCGTCGCCCAGCACCTCGTCCAGCACGTGGAAGGTCTTCAGCACGATCCTGCCGGCCGCGACCTTTTCCATCAGCTTGTCGACCAGGATCGGTTCGGCCCGGAACCGGTCGCGCCGGTGCACCAGCGTCACCCGGCCCGCAATGTTGGACAAATACAACGCCTCTTCGACGGCCGTGTTGCCGCCGCCGATGACGCAGACTTCCTGCTCGCGATAGAAGAAACCGTCGCAGGTGGCGCAGGCCGAAACCCCGCGGCCCTTGAACGCGTCCTCCGAAGGCAGGCCCAGGTATTTGGCCGAGGCGCCGGTGGCGATGATCAGGCTGTCGCAGGTATAGCTGGCACTGTCACCGGTGAGCGTGAAGGGGCGTTTCGACAGGTCGGCGGTGTGGATGTGGTCGTTGACGATCTCGGTGCGGAACCGCTCGGCGTGGGCCTGGAAGCGCTGCATCAGGTCCGGACCCTGCACGCCGTCGTTGTCCGCCGGCCAGTTGTCGACGTCGGTGGTGGTCATCAGCTGGCCGCCCTGTTCCATGCCGGTCACCAGCAGGGGCTGGAGGTTGGCGCGAGCCGCATAGACGGCGGCGGTGTAGCCGGCTGGACCGGAGCCCAGGATCAGGACTTTGGCGTGTTTGGTTTCCATGAATGGGGTGTCGGGATGGAGAAAAGAGAGCGGAAGGATGAGGGTCGGGGAGACAGGCGTTCAGACAAATGTTGCAGATCTGCCCATCAAACCGCACGATAATGCTTTGATTTTAAGAATACTTTTCGCTGGCTGAAGTACGGAGGTGGTTTGCCATGGCGATGTTGTCGAATCTGGACCTGATACGCCGCGTGCCCCTGTTTTCGATGTTGACGGAGGCGCAGGCGGTGACGGTGGCCGACGGAGTCGTCAAGCGCCGCTTCAAGCGTGGGGAGACGATCGTCGAGCAGGGCAAGAAGACCAACGCGCTCTTCATCCTGCTGAACGGCCGGGCGCGCGTCATGACCAGCGATAGCCGGGGGCGCGAGGTGATCCTGGCGACCCTGCGACCGGGCGACCACATCGGCGAGATGAGCCTGATCGACAACGAGCCGCACTCGGCCACCGTGCGCGCCGAGGTGCAGACCGACGTGCTGATGCTGGGGCGCACCGAGTTCGCGCGCTGCCTGCCGGAAAACTCCACCATGGCCTACGCCATCATGCGCGGGCTGGTGCAGCGTCTGCGCCATGCCGACCGCAAGATCGAGTCACTGGCGTTGCTCGACGTCTATGGCCGGGTGGCACGTGCCCTGCTCGAGTTCGCCAGCGACGACGGCGACGGCCAGCGCGTCATCCGCGAGAAGATCTCGCGCCAGGACATCGCCAAGATGGTCGGCGCCTCGCGCGAGATGGTCAGCCGTGTGATGAAGGACCTGGAGGGCCGGGGCTACATCCGCACGCAGGCCGACGGCTCGATTCTGATCGAGGAACCGCTGGGCGTGCAGGAAGAATAGGCGCGCTGGAGCAATGGTGCCGGCCGGCAGCCGGCGTACCGGATGCCGAAAGGCGTTTCTGGTCGCCGGCAGCGTGTCGCATGTCGCGCCCCGTGAGCGGACCTTCGGGTTAAGCTAGTCGGCTCACGAGTTGATTCATGGCTTATCCCCTCAATACCTTCAACACCGACAGCAGTGCCGTGCCGGCGCGCACGGCGGCGCAGCGCGTGGCGCAGGAGATCGGGCTCATCGTCGGGCTGGCGCTGATCCTGTTTCTGGTGCTGGCGCTGCTGAGCCATTCGCCGCGCGATGCCGCCTGGTCGACCTCGGGTGCGGGCGGCCCGGTGCACAACTGGGCCGGCGCCCTCGGGGCCTGGATCTCGGACCTGCTCTACGCCATGCTGGGCTTTTCGGCCTGGTGGTGCGTGGCCGTTGCCGTGCACGCCTGGGCCTTGCTGGCGCGGCGCTGGATGAACGGGCGCAGCGCGAGCCCGGGGCCGCGCCGCGGCTCGCCGTGGGGCCTGCTGCTGTCGATGCGCTGGAGCTTCTGGCTCGGCCTGCTGCTGGTGCTGGCTTCCAGCACCGGACTGGAATGGAGCCGCCTGTATCGCTGGGACGGCGCCCTGCCGGGCAGCGCAGGCGGGGCCCTGGGCTACATCGGCGGGCCGCTGGCCGAGCGCTGGCTGGGCTTCACCGGCTCGGCCCTGCTCGGCATTGCAACCCTGATGCTGGGCCTGGCGTTGCTGTTCCGGTTTTCCTGGGGTCAGCTGGCCGAGCGCATCGGCGCGCGCATCGACGCGCTGCTGGAGTCGCGCCGCGCGCGGCGCGAAGCCGCACAGGACCTGGCGCTGGGCAAGCAGGCGGCGCGCGAGCGCGACGAGCTGGTGGTGCTGGAGCGCGAGGAGGTCGAGGCCCAGCACCCCGAACCGGTGCTGATCGCGCCGGCCGTGGTGCCGGTGCCGCAGAGCGAGCGCGTGGTCAAGGAAAAGCAGAAGCCGCTGTTCAGCGAACTGCCCGACAGCAAGCTGCCGCAGGTGGACCTGCTGGACGGCGTGCCGGGCCGCCAGGAGGGCGTGGCGGCCGAGACGCTGGAGATGACCAGCCGCCTGATCGAGAAGAAGCTGCGCGACTTCGGCGTCGAGGTGCGCGTGGTGGCGGCGGCGCCGGGGCCGGTGATCACGCGCTACGAGATCGAGCCGGCCACCGGCGTCAAGGGCTCGCAGGTGGTGAACCTGGCGAAGGACCTGGCGCGTTCGCTGTCGCTGGTGTCGATCCGCGTGATCGAGACCATCCCGGGCAAGAACTACATGGCGCTCGAACTGCCGAACGCGCGGCGCCAGACCATCCGCCTGTCCGAAATCCTGGGCTCGCAGGTCTACAACGACGCGCGCTCGCTGCTCACGGTCGGCCTGGGCAAGGACATCGTCGGCAAGCCCGTCGTGGCCGACCTGGCGAAGATGCCGCACGTGATGGTGGCCGGCACCACCGGCTCGGGCAAGTCGGTCGGCATCAACGCCATGATCCTGTCGCTGCTCTACAAGGCCGAGCCGAAGGACGTGCGCCTGCTGATGATCGACCCCAAGATGCTGGAGATGTCGGTCTATGAGGGCATCCCGCACCTGCTGGCGCCGGTGGTCACCGACATGAAGGAGGCCGCGCACGGGCTGAACTGGTGCGTGGCCGAGATGGAGCGGCGCTACAAGCTGATGAGCAAGGCCGGGGTGCGCAACCTGGCCGGCTTCAACCAGAAGATCGACGAGGTCCGGGCGCGCGGCGAGACGCTCTACAACCCCTTCAGCCTGACACCGGAGGACCCGGAGCCGCTCGAGCGCCTGCCCTACGTCGTCGTCGTCATCGACGAACTGGCCGACCTGATGATGGTGGTCGGCAAGAAGATCGAGGAGCTGATCGCGCGCCTGGCGCAGAAGGCGCGCGCCGCCGGCATCCACCTGATCCTGGCCACCCAGCGGCCCAGCGTGGACGTGATCACGGGCCTGATCAAGGCCAACATCCCGACGCGCATTTCGTTCCAGGTGTCGAGCAAGATCGACAGCCGCACCATCCTGGACCAGATGGGCGCCGAGGCGCTGCTGGGCATGGGCGACATGCTCTACCTGCCCAGCGGCACCGGCCTGCCGATCCGCGTGCACGGCGCCTTCGTCAGCGACGACGAGGTGCACCGCGTGGTCGAATACCTCAAGAGCCAGGGCGAGCCCAACTACATCGAGGGCGTGCTGGAGGGCGGCGGTGTCGAGGGCGGGCCGGCGGGCCTGGGCGGCGAGGACGCGGGCGGCGAGCAGGATCCGCTCTACGACCAGGCGGTCGAGGTGGTGCTGAAGAACCGCAAGGCCAGCATCTCGCTGGTGCAGCGCCACCTGAAGATCGGCTACAACCGCGCCGCGCGCCTGGTCGAGGACATGGAGAACGCGGGGCTGGTCAGCCCGATGGGGGGCGACGGCAAGCGCGAGATCCTGGTGCCCGCGCGGGCCGAGTGAGGGCGAGGTGTGTCCGCAATGCGTCCGCTTGTATCGGTGCGCAAGGGCGTGAACCTTCCGGCGCGCGGGGCGCTCTGATCGTCTCATGAACAAGCGCACGTCCATTCGCACCGCCTGGGCCGGCCTGGTCCTGCTTGGCTCGCTGGCCCTGGCCAGTCCCGCCGCCAGGGCCGACGGCCTGCAAAGCCTGCGGGCCTTCGTCCAGAACGCGCACAGCGGCCGGGCCGAATTCACCCAGACCGTGACCTCGCCAGGGCGCGAAGGCCAGCCACCGCGCGTCAAGACCTCCGGCGGCCGCTTCGAGTTCCAGCGCCCGGGCCAATTCCGCTTCGACTACCAGAAGCCCTTTGCCCAGACCATCGTCGCCGACGGGCGCACGCTCTGGCTGTACGACCCGGACCTGAACCAGGTGACGCAGCGCGCGCAGGACCAGGTGCTGGGGCAGACGCCGGCGGCGCTGATCGCCGCGGCCGCCGACCTGCAGGCGCTGGAAGCGGAGTTCACGCTGGCGCCCGAGCCCGACAGCGAGGGCCTGCAGTGGATTCGCGCCACGCCGCGGGCCGCGGACGGCCAGCTGCAGTGGGTGCGGGTGGGCTTCGAGGGCGAGCGCCTGGCGCGGCTCGAGATCCAGGACGGCTTCGGCCAGCATTCGGTGCTGAAGTTCAGCCAGGTCGAGGTGAATCCGGCGCTGCCCGCAAGCGCCTTTGAATTCAAGGCGCCGGCAGGCACCGACGTGCTGCGCCAGTAGCACCGCCGCAAAGAGGAGAGGGAAAGCCGATGGCCAGCTACCAGGTCCTGAACGACGACATCGTTTGCATCGACACCGAGCAGCTGCGCCCCGGCATGGCCGCCTGCTACCTGGTCGGCGACGGCGCCCACCATGCGCTGATCGAGTGCGGCACCAGCCTGTCGGTGCCGGCCGTGCTGCGGGTGCTGGCCGAGCGCGGCGTGGCGCGCGAGGCGGTGGACTACGTCATCCCCACGCACGTGCATCTCGACCACGCGGGCGGCGCCGGCGCCCTGCTGCGCGAGCTGCCGCGGGCGCGCCTGGTAGTGCATCCGCGCGGCGCGCGCCACCTGATCGATCCCTCGCGCCTGATTGCCGGTGCCACGGCGGTCTATGGCGCCGATTTCATGCGCCGCAGCTACGGCGAGATCGTGCCGATCGCCGAGCAGCGGGTGATCGTGGCCGAGGTCGCGCCCGGGCGCGATTTCACGCTCGCGCTGGGGCAGCGCGTGCTGCGCTTCATCGATGCCCAGGGTCATGCACGCCATCACTTCACGATCTGGGACGAGCGCAGCGGCGGCTGGTTCACCGGCGACACCTTCGGCACCTCGTACCGCGAGTTCGACCACGCCGGACGCAGCTACATCCTGCCCACCACGACGCCGGTGCAGTTCGACCCGCCGGCCTGGCAGGCCAGCCTGGACCGGATGCTGGAGACCGCGCCGCGCTACATGTACCTGACGCATTACGGGCGCGTCGACGACGTGCCGCGCCTGGCCGGCGAGCTGCGAGCCAGCCTGGATGCCTATGTGGGCATGGCACAGGCCGCCGACGGCCGGTCCGACCGCGGCACCTGGCTGCGCCAGCAGCTGCTGGCCTACCATCTGGACGAATTGCGCGAACGCCAGCACCCCATGGCCGAGGCGCTGATGCGCACCCTGCTGGCTCCGGACGTCGAGGTCAATGCGCAGGGCCTGGAAGACTGGCTGGACCGGATGCGCGCCCGGACCGCTTCCGGCGCTCAGGGATAGCGCTCGCGCCAGGATTCGACCAGGCTCGCGAGCAGGGCGTCGAGCGGTTGCCCGGCCGGGCCGGGCGGCAGTCCGAGGTGGGTCGCGGCACGGCGCAGCGCCCGCGCCGGATCGGCCAGGTCGATGGCCTCGGCACCGTGCTGCTTGCTCAGTTTCTCGCCATCGGCGGCGCAGACCAGCGGCACGTGCAGGTAGCGCGGGGTCGGCAGGCCGAGCGCGTGTTGCAGCACGATCTGGCGCGGCGTGTTGTCGGCCAGGTCGGCGCCGCGCACCACATCGGTGATGCCCTGCAGGCCGTCGTCCACCACCACCGCCAGCTGATAGGCCCACAGGCCGTCGGCGCGGCGCAGCACGAAGTCGCCGACGCGGGCAGCGACGTCCTGCTGCTGCACGCCCAGGCGCCGGTCAGTCCAGTGCAGCGGCCTGTGGCCCGCCGTGGTGGCGCGCCCGGTGTGCAGGCGCCAGGCGCGCGTCGGCCGGCCGGCCAGGCCGCCCCGCTCGGGGCGGCAGGTGCCGGGATAGGGCAATTCCTGGCCACGCCGGCGCTGGATGCCGAGCGCGGCCTGAGCGCGTTCGATGTCCTGGCGCGAGCAGGTACAGGGGTAGGCCAGGCCGCGGCGCAGGAGTTCGTCGAGCGCCTGCTGGTAGCTCGCCTGGCGCGCCGATTGCCACACGGGCAACTCGTCGGGCTGCAGCCCGCAGGCTGCGAGCTGGCGCAGGATCAGCCGGTCGGCGCCGGGCACGCAGCGCGGCGTGTCCACGTCCTCGATGCGCACCAGCCAGCGTCCGCCGTGGGCGCGCGCGTCGAGCCAGCTCGCCAGCGCAGCGACCAGCGAGCCGGCGTGCAGCGGGCCGGTGGGCGAGGGGGCGAAGCGGCCGACGTACATGGATGACAAATGACAAATGACAAATGACCTCGCCGCTGCGCAGTCTCGATGACGGATGATCCAGACGGGCCCGTGCGCTGCCCCGGATCATTTGTCATTTCGTCATCGAAGCCGTGCGAGCGGCAAGGTCATTGGCCGACGTACATGGATGACAAATGACAAATGACCTCGCCGCTGCGCAGTCTCGATGACGGATGATCCAGACGGGCCCGTGCGCTGCCCCGGATCATTTGTCATTTCGTCATCGAAGCCGTGCGAGCGGCAAGGTCATCGGCCGACGTACATGGATGACAAATGACAAATGACCTCGTCGCTGCGCAGTCTCGATGGCGGATGATCCAGACGGCCCCTTGTGTTGCTCCGGATCATTGGTCATTCGTCATCGAAGCCGCGCCAGCGGCAAGGTCATTTGTCATGCATGGTTAGCGCCAGCTCCAGCCCCGAGACGAAGGCGTCCTCGACGCGCTGGCCCAGGCACCAGTCGCCACACAGGCCGAGGCCCAGTCCGGGGTCCCACAGGTGCGAGCGGCCCAGCGGCACCCGGGTGCGCGCGTGGGGCCAGAGGCGCGCCAGGCTGTGGCCGGGGGCGGCGCGGATGCCGGTGATTTCGCCGAAGGCCTTGAGCAGCTTGGCGCCGACGCGTGCCGGGTCGTCGCGTTCGTGCTTGAGCGACCAGTCGTGGCCAGCCTGCGCGACCCAGCGCTCGACGCCACCGCGCTGCGGCTTGGCGGTCTCGCGTGCCAGCCAGGCCAGGCGGTGGTGCGTGCTGCGGGCCGCGTTCCACTGCGGCCCCAGGGTCTGCAGGCCGGGTTGCTCGGCTTGTGGAAAGGCCAGCATCAGGCTCCAGCAGGGGCCCATCACCACCGCATCCAGGGCTTGCGCGAGCGGGCCGGCTGATGGCCGCAGCAGCTCGCGCGTGACGGGTGCGGGCAGGGCCCAGGCGATGGCGTCGAAACCCGCGTGTTCGGTGGCTCGGCCGTCGCCGCCCTGCACCTGCAGCGACCAGGTGCCCGAGGCGCCATGACCGCGCCGGGCGCCGAGCACGCGCGCCTCCAGCTGCAGGCGGCCGAGCGCGGCCAGCGGCGTTGCCCAGTGGCGGGCCAGCGCCGACATGCCGGGCACCGGGATCCAGTGCGCCTCGCGTGGCGGGGCGGCGGCCTCGATCACCCGGCCGCGCTCGTCCAGCACGCGCACGGCGCTCACGCTCCAGCGACGCACCAGACCAGGTGCCGCCATCTCCAGCGCCTGCGCCAGGCGTGCATCGCGCACGGTGAAGTATTGCGCGCCGCTGTCGAAGCTGCCCCAGGGCGAGGCCTGCGTCGCCATGCGGCCGCCGGGCTCGGCGGCGGCTTCGAAGACGGTGACCTCGCAGCCGGCCTGCAGCAGGGTGCGGGCACAGGCGATGCCGGCCATGCCGGCGCCGACGACGGCGATGCGCTGGGGGGGTGAGGCGTGCGGCTTCATGCGGCGACTCTACACGCTTGCCCCGGGGTTTTTGCACGAGCGCTCGCGGCGCCGGGGCTCATGCCGGGGCTCCCTTGCCCTTCAGCAGCGCGCGGCGCGTGACCGGGCGCTCCAGGCGCTCCAGCCACCACGACAGGGCGCGGCCCGGCACGGTGCTGGCGCGCCAGGCGTAGTGCAGGGCGGCGCTGTAGCTGCCGCGCTCGATGCGGCGCGCCACCAGCCGGCCGGCCTGCAGGTGCGGGCGCGCCAGCGGCTCGGGCAGGAAGCCTGCGCCCAGGCCACGCAGCTGGGCGTCGAGCTTGGCCTGCAGGCTGGAGACCGTGAAGGTCGGCTGCCCGGCCAGCAGGCCGAACGAGCGCGAGCGCTCGTCGCGCGCCGAGTCGGCCAGGACGATGGCGCGGTGCGGCAGCAGTTCGGCGTCGCTGATCGGCTCGGCAGCCTGCGCCAGCGGGTGGTCGGGCGCCACCGCGTAGACGAAGCGCGCCCGTCCCAGCGGCCGGGCGCGCAGGCCGGCGTTGCTGGCCGTCTCCAGCGTCACGCCCAGCGCCAGATCGGCCTCGCCGTCGGTCAGCGCCGCCAGCGTGCCGCTCAGGATCTCCTCGCGCAGCGACAGGCGCGTCGGCGGGTCGGTGTCGAAGAAGTCGCAGCACAGGTCGATCAGCGTGCCGTGGTCGATGGCGCCGTCGGCGGCGATGCGCAGCTCCGGCTCCCAGCCGGTGGCCACGCGCTTGACGCGGCGCACCACGGCGTCGACCTCGCGCTTCAGGCGCTCGCCCTCGGCCAGCAGTTCGGCGCCGGCCGGCGTCGGCCGTGCCTGGCGCGTGCTGCGGTCGAACAGCAGCACGTCCAGCGCGTCCTCGATCTGGCGCACGCGGTAGCTGAGCGCGCTGGGCACCAGCCCGAGTTCGCGCGCGGCGCCGGCAAAGCTGCCGGCACGGGCGATTGCATCCAGCATGCGAAAGCCTTGCGGATCCAGGACGTCGGCAGAATCATTCATCAATTAATCCATTGGCCATTCAATATATTTGAATGATGACATCAAACTGACGGACCCGCAAACGGCCGCACGCGACGCACAATCAAGGCATCGAAAGGAGGATTCACATGCTCAGAATCCGCAAGGCGAGCGACCGTGGTCATGCCGACCATGGCTGGCTCAATACGTATCACAGCTTCTCGTTTGCCGACTACTACGACCCTGCCCACATGGGCTGGGGCAACCTGCGCGTGATCAACGAGGACCGCATCGCGCCTGGCACCGGCTTCGGCACCCATGGCCATCGCGACATGGAGATCATCAGCTACGTGCTGGAGGGCGAGCTGGCGCACCAGGACAGCATGGGCCACGTGCAGGGCATTCCGCCCGGCGACGTGCAGCGCATGAGCGCGGGCAGCGGCGTGCTGCACAGCGAGTTCAACCACGCGCCGGACCAGGTGACGCACTTCCTGCAGATCTGGATCCTGCCCGAGCGCACTGGCATCCGCCCGAGCTACGAGCAGAAGACGATTGCGCCGGCCGACAAGCGCGGGCGCCTGCGTCTGATCGCCGCACGCGAGCCCGACGCCGGCGCGGTGCGCATCCACGCCGACGCGGCGCTGTATGCCGGCCTGTTCGACGGCGGCGAATCGGCGACGCTGGCGCTGGATCCGGCGCGCAAGGCCTACGTGCAACTGGCGCGCGGCACGCTCAGCGTCAACGGCCAGCGTTTGCAGGCCGGCGATGGCGCCCTGGTCGCCGATGAGCGCGAACTGCGGCTGGCCGAGGGCCAGGACGCCGAAGTGCTGGTGTTCGACCTCGCGGCCTGACCGCCGCGCCCGGCCCGCCCCATATCAGGGCTGGCCGAGCGCTGCCTTTCTTCAATCCGTGAACCCCAAGGAAACCAACATGAAAACCTCACAAGACTGGCTGGCCCTCGCAGGCCGCGTGCTGATCGCCTCTCTCTTCATTCCGGCCGGCATCGCCAAGATCGCCGGCTTCGGCGGCACGGCGGGCTACATCGCCTCCAAGGGCCTGCCGCTGCCCGAGGTGGGCGCGGTGCTCGCCATCGTGGTCGAAGTCGGCGTGGCGCTGGCCCTGCTGATCGGCTGGCGCACGCGCGCCGCGGCCCTGGTGCTGGCGCTGTTCACGCTGGCGGCGGCGGCCCTGTTCCACAACTACTGGGCGCTGCCGGCCGATCAGCAGATGATGCAGCAGCTGCTGTTCACCAAGAACCTCGCCGTGGTCGGTGGCCTGCTGGCCTTCGCCGCCTGGGGCGCCGGCGCGCTGAGCCTGGACGGCCGGCGCCGTGGTCGCCCGGCAGGTACTGGCGGCCTGGGCACTGCCCGCGCGGGCGCCTGACGACGCACGCCGATCGGGGGGCGGGAAGCCCCTGCTTCGGACCCCGCGCGGGATGACCCGTGCGGGGTTTGTCGTTTTGTGATGTCCGACAATGCAGGTCATGTTCGTTCACCTGCGCCTGCATACCGAGTTTTCCGTCGTCGATGGCACGACGCGCATCAAGGAGGTCGTCAAGGCCGCGGCGGCCGATGGCCAGCCGGCCCTGGCCATCACGGACCAGGGCAACCTGTTTGGCGGCATCAAGTTCTACAAGGCGGCGCGCGGCGCTGGCGTCAAGCCGATCCTGGGTGCCGAGGTACTGCTGGACGGCCTGGGCCTGGAGGCGCCGACGCGCGTGCTGCTGCTGGTGCAGGACCACCGCGGCTACC